>JABILI010000091.1 GCA_018654575.1 Porticoccaceae bacterium | reverse complement strand
CCGCTAATGTTAATTAGTGGACATAGCTAGACAGGACCTATATCAGCTGATACAGTCATTACCTTACTTAAAGTGATTTATTAGGTTGTGGCAATCAATGACCAAAGTATTTAAAGCAACACCTTTATTTGATGCTCATAGGTCTTTCATTAGACTACCAATGGGTACTCGTATGCTCAATGACTATCCTGACTCTAAGGCGTTCCTCGATCAGGTCAGTAAAACCATTCCAGAGGCAATCGAGGACTTTTCTCATACTCAGGCATTCTTGAAAAGCTACAGCCGTAAAAGTGAAGCCACCTATCGTAGCTATCGTAATGAGGTTGAGCGCCTTTTACTGTGGACATGGACCGTTTCTGAGAAAAGCGTCATTGCACTCAAGCGTCCAGACTTAGAGTCTTATTTTGACTTCGTTCATAATCCACCAGCGGCCTGGGTGGCAAATTCTGTTGATGATCGATTTCGTCAAATCGGCGGAGAGTCGCGTCAAAACAAAGAATGGCGGCCGTTCGTCGCAAAAATAGCAAAACAGGACCGTAAAAACGCCGTCGAAGCTGGCAAATCAATACCATTGACTAAAGATGGGCACACGCTGTCTCATGAAGCGATGAAAATTTGTTACTCAGCATTATCTTGTTTCTACGATTACCTGACTGATGAGGGCTACGCATTCGGCAATCCGATACCCGCGATTCGAAAGCAGTCACCTTTCTTAATTAAAGGTGTGACTAGTAAAAGCATTAAAAGACTTTCAGACTTGCAGTGGGACTATGTGCTTGACTGCGCGACTTTAGCGGCTAACAAAGACCCGGCTCACGAGCGAATGCTGTTCCTAGTTGCTATGCTCAAGACTCTTTATCTGAGAATCTCGGAGCTGTCTGATCGGGCGAACTGGCAGCCGGTATGGAAACATTTCTGGCAGGACACTGACGGAAATAACTGGCTTAAAGTATTGGGTAAAGGCAATAAAATAAGGGATATTTCGGTGCCAAGTTCACTTGGCCCCTATATCAAGCGCTACGAGGCTCACCGTCAATCTATGAGCGCCAGTTTTGGAGTGAACGCCAGTTTGGTGGCTAAAAATCGCGGAGCAGGAGGGATGACGTCACGGCAATTACGCCGTATTGTTCAGCAGGCTTTTGATCTGGCCTATGAGAAAATGCGTGCAGAGGGATTTTCCGACGAAGCTACGGCTCTTCGTGAGGCTACAACCCACTGGTTGCGGCACACTGGCGCCTCGAAAGATATTGCCACCCGCCCGCTTAAACACATGGCCGATGACCTGGGTCATGCCAGTATGGGCACAACCGACAGGGTTTATATTCAGTCGGACATGAAAGATCGGGCCAGAACAGGCAAAGAAAGAGACGTGTAAGCTTCGGTTTACAGATTTAGACAAAAATGGGAGGCAAGTGCCCTGCTTTACGTTGTCTTTTGCTACACGTTGAGCAGTAAATGCTCGCGCTCCCATGATGAAATGACACGGTTAAACTCTCCGAATTCGACCAATTTGATGGAGGTATACAGCTGAATAAACTTCTCGCCCAGGATGTCGATGATGTCTTGGTCTTCTTGTAACCCACGCAATGCCTCCTCGAGTGTCCGCGGAAGCTCGACATCTTCCTCGTAAGCGTTACCTTCAAATGCCTCCGACGGTTGTGTCTTGTTTTTCATTCCGAGATAACCGCAGGCTAAGGTGGCTGCTATGGCTAGATAGGGATTTACATCAGCCCCTGGAAAGCGGTTCTCTACGCGATAGTTCTTAGGGCTAGCATCTGGAACACGCAAGCCTGTGGTTCGGTTATCGTAACCCCAGTGAAGATTTATCGGTGCTGAAACCTCACGGGTGAATCGGCGATAAGAATTTACGTTTGGAGCGAACAGACTCATGACATATGGCGTGTATTTCTGCAATCCGCCCATGTAGTGGTAAAAAGTTTCGCTGTATTCGCCACTCTTCGTAGCAAAGACGTTTTCGCCAGTAGATGAATTGAGAAGACTTTGATGGATATGGGTAGCAGACCCAGGCTCGTCAGCCATTGGTTTGGCCATAAAGGTGGCGTAAATATCGTTTTTAAGCGCGGCTTCCCGCACAGTGCGCTTAAAGGTAAATACCTGATCTGCTAAATCGAGCGGATCACCGTGTATAAAATTAACTTCTAATTGAGCTGCGCCTGACTCATGGATAAGAGTATCAATATCCAGTTCCATAGCTTCACAATAGCCATACATCGCTTCGACAAATGGCTCAAACTCGTTCGCTGCGTCAATACTATACGACTGTCGAGCGGTTTCGGGGCGGCCAGAGCGCCCTATTGGTGGTTTTAAGGGCAAGCCTGGGTTTGGGTTCTTCTCGACCAGATAAAATTCCATTTCTGGTGCTATTACCGGCGTTAGGCCTTCTTTTTCATATAGTGCCAGCACTCGCTTAAGGACATTGCGGCTTGAAAACGGATGTGGTTGCCCATCTTTGGTAAAGCAGTCGTGAATGATCTGACCCGTAGCCTCATTTGCCCATGGCACTAGGCGCGCTGTGGCTGGATCGGGTTCGAGGAGCATATCACCGTCGACGGTATCTAGGAGCTCCCAAAAGTCATCAGAGTACTCTCCGGTAACTGTCTGCGCCAAAATGCCTTCAGGCAGGCGACTGTCTTCTTTGAGAAATTTTTTGGCGGGTATAAATTTTCCTCTGGCATTCCCCGTCATGTCCGGAACGAGGCATTCGACCTCTGTGATTTTATTTTCCTGCAGCCAATTTTTGATCATTTTGTTGCTTGCCATGTAGCACCTTTTACGAGTTAAAGTCGAATAATGATTCAATTAAAGTTGAATTATTATTCAAAAAGACCATAATGTCAATTAAGCTGATTCCCTAGAGATTGTTTTATGGCCTCTTATTACGCTGCTAGTAGCCCTGCTGCCCCCAAGTTTAATGAGCTTAGCGGTAGCGAGGTTGCCGACGTCTGTATCGTCGGTGCAGGCTACACCGGGCTGTCATCTGCCCTTCATCTGGCTAAGCGCGGTTACAAGGTAATAGTTCTTGAGGCTGAGACCGTTGCTTTTGGGGCCTCCGGCCGTAACGGTGGCCATGTAGGTACAGGCCTTAACATGGACCAGGACGATATCGAAAGTAAATTTGGTCATGAAATCGCTCAATCGTTGTGGAATATGGGCCTTGAGGCGGTAAGCACCGTTAAAAATCTCATCTTAGATTATGGAATTGATTGTGACCTTAAGCATGGGGGCATTCATTTCGCGCATAAACCTGGGTACTGCAAAGGCATTGAGAAAGAGATAGAGTTTTTAAATAAACGCTATAATTTCAATGATATGGAATATATTCCTAGAAATAGAATCAATGAAATAATAGGAAGTGACAGCTACTATGGCGCGCAATGGAATAAGGCGTCGTTACACCTACACCCGCTAAAGTATGCTTTGGGTCTCGCGAAAGCAGCAGTGGATGCAGGCGTCACCATTTATGAGCACTCGAGGGTACAGGGGTACAGCGGAACACCTGTGGTGGTGAAGACCACAAACGGTCAAGTTACTGCCAATGAGCTTGTTTTAGCGTGCAATGGGTATATTGAAGACCTTGAACCTAAGATAAATGGCTATATTATGCCAATAAATAACTTTATTCTTGCTACAGAGCCCCTAACCCCCGAGCTTGCGGCTTCTCTTATCCCAAAGGACACTGCGATGGAAGACTCGCGGTTTGTCATCAATTATTGGAAGCTTTCGGGTGATAACCGCTTAATATTCGGAGGTGGCGAGAATTATCGACGAGGTTTTCCGTCTAATATTAAAAGCTTTGTTCAACATTACATGCTGAAGGTCTACCCACAACTCGTTAACACGCAGATCGACTATGGTTGGGGAGGGACGCTGGCCATTACTTTAAATCGCCTCCCCCACTTTGGGCGGATTAATGGCAATATTTGGCATCTACATGGTTATTCCGGCCACGGAGTTCCTACTGCTACCTTTGCTGGAAAGCTTGTGGCTGAAGCAATCAGTGGTAAACATGAGCGTTTTGACATAATGGCCAACCTACCCACTGGTAAGTTCCCGGGAGGTACGCTATTGCGTTGGCCTGGGATGGTGGCTGGTATGCTTTACTACGCTATGCGCGATCGGTTTTAGGAGAGTTTATTATGGCAACTATAAGAACGCTATCCCCCAGAAACAAGCCAGTGCAGCAGAGGGCTCTAGCTCGACGCGAGCAGATGTTGGCTGCTACAGCAGAGTTACTGGAGGAAGTTGGTCAAGATGATTTAACCACTATTTTAGTGGCTAAGCGGGTTGGTGTGTCCGTCGGCACCCTTTATCACTACTTTCCCAACAAATACGCCATCCTATATGCTCTAGCGGAACAATGGCTCGGGGAGTGGAACCTTGCATTACAGGAACTTGAGGCTGTCAAAATTGAGACATTAAGTCTCAAAAAGTTCGTCGAAAAAGTAATGGATCGAACCCTTTTAGTCTATAAGAACCAACAGGGTATTTTACCTTTAGTGCAGGCTATGTCTGGTGTTCCAGAGCTTAAAGAGCTCGACAATCAGCACGATGAACTGATAATCGCGTCGATGGCTCGGATGTTTAGACGCTTAGAAATAACGGATGACTGCGCAGAATTATCTAGGCTCGGTAGTGAGTGGATGGAGGTTAGCCACGCCCTGCTCTTAGTCATTGTCGAACAAAACGAGACTGACTCAACACGCAGCCTGTCAGACCTAAAATTCTTGAGCCTCTGTCTGTTGGAGCGCGCAAAGAGCCGATTTTAGCGAGTAGGCTCTCTCATAGTAACGAATTCTTCAGCAGCCGAAGGATGTATGCCTAGGGTGTCATCAAAATGGACTTTTGTTGCGCCCGCTTTTAGAGCAATGCCCATTCCCTGGATAATTTCTGCGGCATGGTCACCAACCATGTGACAACCAATGACCTTGTCAGTCTGTTGGTCGACAATCAATTTCATGGTTATTCGTTCGTTGCCGCCACCTAGGGTCTGCATCATTGGCTTGAAATCTGAGGTGTACACACTAATATCAGCGTATTTGGCTTGCGCGTCTTCTTCGCTCAAGCCCACAGTGCCTAGTTCGGGCTGGCAAAATACTGCGGTGGGAATATTGTCGTAGTCGATGGTGGCAAGTCCATCGCCATATAAGGCATCGACCAGAACCATTGCCTCTTGAATGGCCACGGGCGTCAACTGCACACGGTCAATAACATCACCTAGTGCGTAAATTGAGGGCTCTGCGGTACAAAAATGCTCATCGACCACGATAGAGCCGTTTGAGCGTAACTCAACTGCGGTATTCTCAAGTCCAAGACTAGCTGTATTGGCCTGGCGACCGGTCGCATAAAGCACTAAATCAGCGTCCATAGAGCTTTGGTCATCTAAAGTCACCGAATAACCATGCGCTTTTTCAGCAATGTCAGTGACTTGCTGACTTAGATGAATGTTGACTCCTTTTTCAGCCATTCCTTGGGTGATTTTATCGCTCATCTCTCTATCGAATGACTTGAGTAGATTGGTGCCACGATAAACAAGGTGAGTGTCCACGCCGAGCCCATTTAAAATGCCCGCAAACTCTACAGCGATGTAGCCCCCGCCAACGACGACCGCCCTTTTCGGAAGTTCGTCCAGAAAGAACATTTCATTAGAGCTTACCGCATGCTCGCTGCCAGGGAATTCTGGAATGAATGGCCAGCCACCGGTGGCGACCAATATTGTTCGAACACTATAAGTTTCGCCGTTAACCTCGACCTGTTGGGGTCCAAGAACCGTTGCGCGTCCATCGAAAAGATCGGCACCACTATTATTGATAAGGTCGTTATAAATACCGTTTAGACGTTCAATTTCAGCAGTCTTATTATCTCGCAGAGTTGGCCAGTCAAGTACTGGCTGCTCGGCCTGATTCCAGCCAAAACCTTTGCTGGCATGAAATAGCTCGGGGAATTGAGATGCGTAGACAAATAACTTTTTCGGCACACAACCGACATTGACACAGGTGCCACCAAGGTAGCGCTCTTCAGCCACAGCTACTTTTTTGCCTTTATTGGCTGCCATCCGAGCGGCGCGCACGCCACCTGAGCCTGCGCCAATAACAAATAGGTCATAATCAAATTGTAATGTCACTGTCATTCCTTTTATCCGTTAGCGGGTCTTCAGCATGGCTTATAGAGCCTGCCGCCGCAGTTATTCCGGGTACTACTTGAAAGGGTGTCTTGTGCTCCATTAGCGCCTCAATTTCTAGGCTACTTTTCCCTGCTATAAGGGGGTCGCCGTCGACTAGGCGCACAACACGATTACCTTGTGTGGCAGATTCAATCATCGTTTGGCTAATATTTTCCTGGGTTACTGGATGTTTGCTCTCCGCCCTGCCTACATGAACTCTGCTGGCATCTCTACGCACCAGATTTAACACTTTGGCAGATACATCCGGATCATAAAATACAATGTCGGCCTGTTGCATGAGGCGCAGTGCCTTAAACGTAAGTAAATCTGGGTCCCCTGGGCCCGCGCCCACCAGATAGACCTCACCTATTTCAATGTTAGAGTGATTATCTAGCGCGTCGCTCAGTAAGCGTTCGGCTTCGGCTGTATTGTTTGCATAAGCCTGTTCTGCGACCGGTCCGGAGAAAATCCCTTCCCAAAATGCTTTGCGGTCTAATCCAGATGAGAATTTAGCTTTAACGGTCTCACGAAAACGACCGGCTAAAGAGGCTAAATGACTTGTCCCGGTGGGGATCAAGCCCTCTAACTGTGTGCGTAACAAGCGCACTAGTACAGGAGCATCGCCACCACTAGAAATAGCTATTTGAATGGGCGATCGATCAACGATTGACGGGAATATCACCGTCGAGAACGCCGGACCATCAACCACATTAACGAGTATATTGTTGGCCTGTGCATGTTCAGAGACTAAATGGTTAAGCTTCCGATCGTTGGTTGTTGCAATCACCAAGACTATTGGTGCAAGGTCGACCATATGGCTATGGTCATAGGGTGCTGTTATTAGATTAATGGCGTTATGACCGGACTTTTGGTCGACACGAGCAATTTCGAGGAGGTCTGGGCAAAACTCTTTTGCTACAACCGTCACAAGCGCCGAGGCTTCATAGACTAGGCGCACTTTTCGCACAGCAACGTCACCACCGCCGACAACTAATACCTGACGCCCTTTTAGATTGTGAAAAAGTGGCAGAAAATCCATGTGCTACGTGCCTGTTATCCTATACTAGTCTTGTCATTCATCATTGGCTGAAGCACGACAGGGATCTCAATTGACCCATCTTCGCGCTGATAATTCTCCATTACCGCTAGAAGCGTGCGGCCTACTGCTAAGCCGGAACCGTTTAAGGTATGAAGTAATTCTGGTTTGCCCTGGTCGTTACGATAGCGGGCTTTCATGCGTCTAGCTTGGAAATCAGCGAAGTTGCTGCAGGAGGAAATCTCTCGATACTTGCCTTGTGATGGCAGCCAAACTTCAATGTCATAGGTTTTTGCTGCAGAAAAACCTAGATCGCCGCCACACAGTATTACCGTACGATAAGGTAGATCAAGCTTTTGCAGGATGCTCTCAGCATGCCCTACTAGCTCTTCGAGGGCATCCCATGAGTTATCTGGGTGCACAAACTGAACCATCTCAACTTTTTCAAACTGATGTTGACGAATCATACCGCGAGTGTCGCGCCCGTAGGACCCTGCCTCACTGCGGAAACAGGGTGTGTGAGCCGCCAGCTTTATGGGCAACTGATCGACAATTTCATTGCGATAGATATTGGTCACCGGCACTTCAGCGGTAGGGATAAGATAAAAATCTCGTTCGTCGTCTAGCTTAAATAAATCTTCTTCAAATTTGGGCAGCTGGCCAGTACCAAATAGCGATTCACGATTAACAATATACGGTACATAAACCTCTTCATAGCCGTGCTCAGCTATATGAGTGTTGAGCATAAACTGTGTTAAGACTCTATGCAGGGTTGCCAAATCACCGCGCATTTGAGAAAAGCGTGATCCGGTAATCTTGGCGGCGGTATCAAAGTCTAAGCTGTTTAAGGCATCGCCAAGGTCAACATGATCTTTAACGTCAAAGTTAAATGTCTTTGGCGTGCCCCAGGTGCGAACTTCAACGTTGTCATCTTCGTCTTTTCCAGCTGGCACCGAGTCGTGGGGAATATTAGGGATACCCTGTAAAAGCTCATCTAGGGCTTGCTGTACCTCAGATAAGGCGGCATCAGCGGTTATTGAGTCGTTCTTAAGCTGCTCACCTTTTAGCTTTAACGGCTCTACATCTTCACCATTCGCCTTGGCTTGCCCGATGAGCTTGCCCATGGACTTGGCGTAGGCATTTCGTTCTTGCTGAACGCTTTCAGCGCGAAGCTGAAGTGCTTTACGCTGCGCTTCAAGGGCTAAAAAGGCATTACAGTCGAGTTCATAGCCTTTGACAGTGAGCTTGTCAGCGATGGCGTCCAGGTCTGAGCGCAATAGCTTGGGGTCGATCATGATCTATTCCTTAAAATAAACGAGTTAGCCAAATCGCGCTACTAATGGCGACAAGGCATAAAATTACAGTTGCAAGTGTGTACACAAGCGCCATAAAAAGATGGCCATTTTGCCACAGACCAAGGGCATCAAGCGAGAAGGCTGAGAAAGTGGTGAAGGCACCAATGAAACCAATCATCAACAAACTGCGCATTTCAGAGGGCAAGGCGGCTTTTTCTACTATGATGACAAACAGCACACCCATCGCAAAACTACCCAATGCATTCACTGTAAGTGTAGCGTAGGGGAATTTGTGACTAGACACTTGAAATATCCAAGTGCTTAGCGCATATCGAGCCATAGATCCTAGAGCACCGCCTATGGCGACCGCAAGCCAATGCATTAATCGTCATCCTTATTTTGGTTGAGCGCGCCAGTATCGTCGAGACTGCGCAAGTAATCTAGTTTTTCGCCAATCTTCTTTTCCAAACCACGGTCAGTCGGGAAATAATATTGTTTTCCCTCTAACTCATCCGGAAAGTATTTTTCGCCAGGGACATAACCAGTAGCATGATTGTGGGCATACTGGTAATCCTTACCGTAATCTAACTCTTTCATTAGTCCGGTGGGCGCGTTACGAAGGTGCATCGGTACATCATAGCTAGGGAGTGAGCTAACGTCTGCCATGGCTGCATTAAATGCGCTGTATACGGCATTACTTTTTGCCGCAACGGCCAAATAGGCGACGGCCTGAGCAAGAGCCAACTCCCCTTCTGGGCTTCCTAATCGCTCTTGGACACTCCAGGCATTAAGCGTTATCTCTAGAGCCCTAGGGTCAGCATTCCCAATATCCTCGCTAGCAATTCTGGCTAATCGACGCGCTAAATAAAGAGGATCACAGCCGCCATCAAGCATTCTGCAAAGCCAATATAGACTGGCATCGGTAGAAGATCCTCTAATCGATTTATGTAATGCTGAGATCTGGTCGTAAAAGTGCTCTCCACCCTTATCAAAGCGCCGAGTATCGCCCACTAGCACCTGCTCTAAAACAGCTTGATCGATTATCGTTTGTCCTTCAATTTGAGGCGACAGATCACTAGCAATTTCTAAAAGATTCAGAGCTCGTCGGGCATCCCCATCCGCAGCATTGGCGATTAAACTAAGAGCTTTATCGTCAAGTACTAGTCCCTGAGCCCCTAAACCGAGAATACTGTCCTCAATTGCACGCTGAACTAGAGTTTTAATATC
Organism: Porticoccaceae bacterium; assembly: GCA_018654575.1. Lineage (GTDB taxonomy): Bacteria > Pseudomonadota > Gammaproteobacteria > Pseudomonadales > Porticoccaceae > HTCC2207. The sequence goes on along the minus strand of JABILI010000091.1, from coordinate 4,858 downwards.
ATCTTCAGAGAGTGTCTTAAGGACATATACTCGACACCGAGACAGCAGCGCATTATTTAATTCAAACGATGGGTTTTCAGTCGTAGCACCAATAAAGACGACAGTGCCGTCTTCTACAAAGGGCAGAAAGGCATCCTGCTGAGATTTATTAAAACGATGGACCTCATCGACAAACAGAATTGTCTTGCGGCCTCGCACATCTCTTTGTTCTACGGACTTAGCTATTGACGCTCTAATTTCTTTAACGCCTGATAAAACGGCTGAAATGCTCTCAAAGTGCGCATCTACCCTCGCTGCTATGATTTTTGCAAGGGTTGTCTTACCGACGCCAGGGGGACCCCAGAACACCATAGAGTGGAGACTTCCACTTTCAATGGCCTCACGCAATGGCCGGTTTGGCCCAATAAGGTGCTGCTGCCCATAGAAGCTCTCAAGGTTGTCAGGCCGCATTCGTGCCGCTAATGGGCGATAGACTTCTTGGCTGAACAGATCATCGGACATTGTTAATCACATCTATGCCGGGTGGTATGCTGAAAACAAAGGTTTCTTTCCGCAGTAATGGGTTCAGCAGTAGATCTTTGAGCACAATGGCCGTGGACTGGCCCAAGGTATCAGTAATAATAATTGCAGCAGGGTTTCTATCGGCAAATTGCAGCTCAATCCTAGAGAACAAACTACCATTATCTCTGGGAGTCAGCACGAATGATGGCTTTTCTATGTTAAGACTCTTTTGCGCTATCTCATAGCTCGCTTCAAGGCCCTCAAGATCTCCTGAAAACAGCAGAGCTGGCGTAGCATTAAGCCTGCCATCGACTTTGTCGACAATCACCTGGTCTAAGTCTGGATCATAGACCCACAATATATTTCCATCAGAGATAACTTGCTGCTCTAGAGGTGTAGTCACATGCCAGACGAATCTGGATGGAGAGGCTACTCTAAAGCGCCCCTGAGAGGAATCTATCTCGAATCCGTCGACATCATAGATAGATTGCACAAAACTCGCTGACAGGCTTTTAATCGGCTCTAACAAGCTCTTCAGTTTTTTACTATCAGTCGCTTCCGTCTCGCCATAGGCCAATGTCGAGACTAAGAGCACTAATAGTAATGGATATACTTTCATAAAAGATGATTTAAGCCTGTGCTAATTTATACCCTAATTGTTGTTCTGCACCAAGATGTCGCGACTACCGTTGCCACTCATAGGGCTAACCACGCCAGTGGCTTCCATCTGCTCAATCAGTCGTGCCGCACGGTTGTAGCCGACTCGCAGCTTTCGCTGGACCGATGATATTGAGGCCTTACGGCTTTCTAAAACAAACGCGACAGCTTCATCATAAAGTGGATCAGACTCTGGATCACTGCCATTCTCATCTCCGCTATCAAAGCCAGGAACGGCAATTGAGCTAAGCGAGGCTTCATCCGTTATTTCGGTAAGATAATTAGGCTTACCTCTGCGCTTCCAATCAGCAACCACTTTATGAACCTCATGGTCGTCAACAAAAGCCCCGTGGATACGCTCCGGAACACTAGTTCCTGGAGGTAAATAAAGCATGTCGCCGTGACCAAGCAACTGCTCGGCGCCACCTTGATCTAGAATAGTTCGTGAATCAATTTTTGAGGATACCTGAAATGCGATACGAGTCGGCACGTTGGCTTTAATTAGGCCAGTGATCACATCTACTGAGGGTCGCTGGGTCGCTAAAATTAGATGGATACCAGCCGCCCTGGCCTTTTGCGCTATGCGCGCGATAAGCTGCTCAACCTTTTTACCGACAATCATCATCATGTCGGCAAACTCGTCGATAACCACCACGATATAAGGTAGCGTTTCTAGAATTGGCGCCTCTGGAGGCTCTTGCTCCGAGTCCCAGCCTAAGGTTGCTGGATCAAAGGTCCACAAGGGATCCACCAGAGGGTTACCGGCCTTGATAGCCTCTTCGACCTTTCGGTTGTAGCCGGCTATATTACGCACACCGAGCGCGGACATGAGCTTATAGCGACGTTCCATCTCACCAACACACCATCGCAGACCGCTCGCCGCATCCTTCATGTCTGTTATTACCGGTGTTAGTAAGTGCGGAATATCATCATAAATGGACAGTTCGAGCATCTTAGGATCAATAAGGATTAGTTTCACTTCATCGGGAGACGCTTTAAACAAAAGGCTCAATAACATTGCATTGATACCCACGGATTTACCTGATCCAGTGGTGCCGGCTACCAATAAGTGCGGCATGCGCGCCAAATCAGCCACCGTGGGTATACCCGCGATATCATTGCCTAACGCAAGGGTTAGTGGGGACGTCGAGCTATCATAGGCCTCAGAGGATAGGACTTCGCTGAGACGAACCATTTCTCTTTTTTCATTTGGAATTTCGACACCAACCACAGACTTACCCGGGATCACCTCCACAACTCGAACACTAATTACGGCCATGGAGCGAGCCAAATCTTTCGCTAAGCCACTAATGCGGCTAACCTTGATGCCAGCGGCAGGCTGAATTTCGAATCGCGTCACAACAGGCCCCGGCAGCACCGCCACAACCTCAGCGGCAATACCAAAGTCTTGAAGTTTTAGTTCAAGTAGCCTTGAGAGATGCTCTAATGAATCGGCGGAATAACCGGTCGATGTATCCTTTTCTGCTGGGTCTAGTAGATTAATCGGTGGAAGCGAGCCTACTATCTCGGTGTCATCAAATAGTTTTTGTTGCTTCTCGCGGAGCACTCGAGGGCTAGGCGGTTTGGGAGGCGTAGTCGCTTTAATACTTGGGGGGTTGCGGTTCTGCTTTTGTTTAGTTACCGCCTCAATCTTGAGTAGGCGATCACTTAGAGCTTGCTTAGTCTTCTTCTCCTCTGCCCTACGCATGCTGCGACGACTCATATATTGGCGCATAGAACCTATTGCAGCAATGACGGCAAAACCAAGCTTGTCTATCAAGCGAATCCACGAGATATCACCAAACACTGTGAGCCCAAACAAAAACAGCGCGATGAGGAGAAGTGTGCTGCCGGTATGGCTAAAGAGAGTGATAACCGCATCACCAACGTAAGTACCCAGAATGCCGCCGACGCCCATGCCTTCACCATACATTTCAATGCCTGGGTATTGGATAGACGCTAAAGAGGTTGCGCTAATCATTACCAATATAAAACCAACGATTCTAAGAATCAGAGTAGCTGCATCGAATTCCTCAGGATCGGAAATAAAATAAGTTCGCAGTATTTGCATGGCTCTCAGCGCTAGCAATGCCGGAAGCAAATACGCCATGACTCCAAACAACAAGAAAAACACGTCTGATATCCAGGCTCCTGCGGGACCGACAAGGTTTGCAACATCAGATCTAGCGCCTGTAAAAGACCACCCAGGGTCTTCACTCGAGTAACTTACTAGCGCCAGAAAGACAATCACACACAGTAACAGCCAGCCGATCAAAGCCCCTTCGGCGATTAATCGCTTGCCACGAGAACTCGTCTCTAACGTGTTCGATTGGGATTTTTGCTGCTGTTTTGACTTATTAGCACTCAAAGGGCGATTTCCCTGTATGTTTGACCTAAACGAATTGTATCTGATTCTAAAGAAAACATCAGAACTCAGGCCTCTATATTAGGCATCTATAAAATATATATCAAAAGACATTTGGCGTAGGCCTGCGTATTCATTATGATGTCGGTCAAAACCTTAGTCTAATAATAAACTCCACTGAAATTACACCTAAATAGAGATTTTTTATGCCTGATTCACAACACTTCCCTCTGATTATTCTTGGCTCTGGCCCAGCTGGCTGGAGCGCCGCAGTTTACGCGGCAAGAGCTAACCTAAATCCGGTGGTTATTACAGGTATTCAGCAAGGTGGTCAGCTCACCACCACGACCGACGTAGATAACTGGCCTGGTGATGACGAAGGTGTTCAGGGTCCTGACTTAATGATTCGCATGCAGAAACACGCTGAACGCTTTGATACTAAAACAATTTTTGATCATATAGAGTCGGTCGATCTGTCTCAAAAGCCGTTTAGGTTGTTCGGCTCAAACAGCTATACCTGCGACGCATTAATCATTGCGACCGGTGCTTCAGCGCAGTATTTAGGTTTGCCAAGCGAAGAGGCATTCATGGGTCGTGGTGTTTCAGCCTGTGCAACCTGTGACGGGTTCTTTTATCGTAATCAGAAAGTTGCAGTTATCGGTGGCGGTAATACGGCGGTGGAAGAAGCCTTATATTTGTCTAATATTTGCTCAGAGGTCGTGCTCGTGCACCGCAGAGATAAGCTCCGAGCAGAAAAAATGCTTCAAGATAAACTTTTTGAGCGTGAAAAGACTGGCAATATAAGTATTGAATGGGATCAAAACCTTGAAGAAGTGCTAGGAGATGATGCAGGCGTGACCGGTATTCGCTTATCTGCCAGCGTTTCAGGTAAGACTAAAGACCTTGAAGTGACCGGCGTCTTCATTGCTATCGGTCACAAACCTAATACAGACATTTTCATTGATAAGCTTAATATGAAAGACGGTTATATCACTATTGCCGGCGGTCTATCCGGCAATGCTACAGAAACCAGCGTTAAAGGTGTCTTTGCCGCCGGTGATGTGGCTGATCATGTCTACCGTCAGGCGGTAACATCCGCTGGTAGTGGCTGTATGGCTGCTTTAGACGCTGAACGATACCTAGACGACTAAGCGCTACTCCCAGGTCTATATTGGAATTTAGCTCACTATGAACCTTGCTCTACTAGACCCAGATCACCCACAGTTCCCGGATCCGAGCACTGCACTTTCTGAACCCGACGGGCTGCTGGCCGTTGGTGGCAATCTTGATCCTAGCACCTTGGTTGATGCTTATCGGCAAGGCATTTTCCCTTGG
>JABILI010000090.1 GCA_018654575.1 Porticoccaceae bacterium | reverse complement strand
ATATCCATTGGCTGAAAAACAAAAACCTTTTGCGGTTTTTCCATAATGTACCAGATTGGCACAATAGCGATAGTAGCGATGACAAACCGACCAAAGACAAACGTAAAAGGCCCAACATGGTCCATTCCTGTACTTTGGAATACAAAAGAAAAGCCCCAGATAAAAGCAGTAGTCAACAGCAGTAGATCTGCACGAAGATCGGATTTTAAACTCATCATGATGTTCTTGTGATTGTTCTTGTGGTTACTATTAAAGGGCTTCCATGTATTGGACCAGAAATTGTAACTTTTCTTGACCCCGATACTCATTAATGTCCAAACGATAGACACATCTTACTCGCTGAGCATGCTTGTTCGGCCATAAACTAGCATCTATATTGAAGTAAATTGCATCAATATTAATCTCAGGTGCCGCTTCATCTGCCAAAACCAACTTGAGATGATTCTCACCGACGATACGCTGCTGCTTTAGCTTAAAACAGCCTTCAAAACATGGCTCTGAAAATTGCTGTCCCCAAGGACCGGCCTCACGTAAAACCTCGGCAGTTTGCATCGTTAATTGCTTAGATTCAAGACTACCATCGGTGATGACTTTAGCGGCCATATCGTCCTCATTAAGTACTTTTGCAACATACTGTTGCAACGCCTCAGTGAAGTGCTCAAGATTTGCTTCTAACAAACTCAATCCCGCTGCCATGGCATGGCCGCCGAACTTATCGACAAGACCAGGATTTTGGGTCGCCACTGCGTCTAAGGCATCGCGGATATGTAATCCTGGAATCGATCTAGACGATCCTTTTAAGGTACCTGCATCACCACGCGCAAAGGCGACAACAGGACGATGGTATTTTTCCTTAAGTCGACTTGCTAACAGGCCCACCACACCTTGATGCCAGTCCGGATGAAAAAGACACAAAACAGCTGGGAGAGCCTGATCGTACTCAAATGACAATTTATCCATTTCAACTAACGCTTCGCGCTGCATACTTTGCTCAATGGACCTGCGATCTTTATTGAGTTGATCTAACTCTTGAGCGGTTTGCATAGCCAGTTGAGGATCATCGGTTAGCAAGCATTGAATACCCAGTGATATATCATCTAGTCGCCCAGCGGCATTTAGCCGTGGACCAATAGCAAACCCCAGATCTGCAGAGGCTAAACGATGAGGGTTCTTGCCAGCAATCCGCAGTAAAGCTTGAATGCCTGGACGGCATTGGCCTGCTCGAATACGCAACAAACCTTGGTACACCAAGACCCTATTGACCTGGTCTAAGGGCACGACATCAGCCACGGTCCCTAACGCCACCAAATCAAGCCAAGTAGCCATATTGGGTTCGGCGATATCATGCTCCAAAAACCAACCTTGATGCCGAAGCTCACCGCGTAAGGCACTTAGTAGGTAAAAAGCAACACCAACACCGGCAAGATTTTTCGTTGGGAATTCACATTGAGGTTGATTTGGATTAACAATAGCAACCGCATTAGGCAAGACTTCGCCCGGCAAGTGGTGGTCGGTAATAATGACTTCAATACCCAGTGTCAGAGCATGCGCCACACCCTCGACACTGGATATACCATTGTCGACAGTAATAATTAAGTGCGGCTTCTTTTGCGCGGCCAGATCAACAATTTCTGGGGTTAACCCATAACCATAATCAAATCTATTAGGAACTAAAAACGTCACATTTTTAAAGCCCATAGCGGTCAAGGCGAGCACCATTAATGCTGAACTCGTGGCTCCATCAGCATCAAAATCACCCAAAATCACTATCTGCTGATTGTCACGCAGAGCCTTTATAAGGCGGATTACCGCTGCTGGCATACCAAGCATTAACTGAGGTGAAGGTAGGCTAGAGAGATGTCGGTCCAAACTCAGTTGGTTTTTCGCTCCTCTGGCAGCATAAACTCGCTGTAAAAGCGGGTCTACCTGATCGGGGAAGTCACAACTCTTTAAATCATAGGTTCTGCTTTGAATTTGCATTTTACAAACTCAAAAGCGGTTGTATTTTACGCTGTAGCCAGTCCAGTAAAATCTGATTGGTTTGCTCTGGCTCCTCTTGCTGAATCCAATGGCCACAAGCTAAATTATTAATCTCTAGATCTAGTACGGTATGAGTCATATCAACTTTTGGCACCATGTCATAGTCGCCATAGAGCATGAGACATGGTAGTTCTATAATTTGCTTAACATGGCCCATAGTTTCCCAGTTGCGAGTGAAATTTCGATACCAATTACAAGGAGCAACAAAGCCCCCCTGTTCAAAAGCGTCCACGAAGACCATTAAATCTTTTTCACTCAGCATTAATTCACCGCGCTGATTATCCGTTTCTGCAGACCGCACAATCGAATATCCATCCGGTTGAAGTGATTTATCATCTAACCAATGCTTAGTGCGGTAGAGGTTGGTTAAAACCCTTTTAGGATCGGTTTCAAATGAACGTGCCGCGATCTCAGGATAACGATTGAAATGGACCAGATAGAAGTCTTCACCTAGCGCCTTCTCCCAAAAAGCTACAGGCTCTGAAGGCTCTCTCGCTTTAAAAGGGACTGACATATTTGCCAGACCAATGACACGATCTGGGTTTAGTAGCGTATGTTGCCACAACATAATGGCGCCCCAGTCGTGCCCCACATAAATAGCTCTATCGATACCCAAGGCATCAAGCAATCCATTTTGGTCGTCGGTTAGATGATGAATATCATAGGCATTTACATCAGAGGGTTTACTAGAACCGCCATAACCTCTCTGATTAGGCACAATGCAGTGGTAACCTGCGCTGACTAAGGCTGGAATTTGGTACCGCCAACTGTATGCCAACTCCGGCCAACCATGACACAAAACAATTGGAACACCGCCATGCCCAGCTTGAAAAACCTCTAGTTCAATACCGTTAGTGTGGATCATAGTCGCTGTTGGCATAGGCTCGGAATACATTAACTATCTCCCAAAAATTGAACTTAAAGTATCAAAATCTAAAGGTATCCAGCCTGTTTACCAATATACCAACTGACCCAACCCAAAGCCGCCACCACAATCCAAATCCCACCGAGTAATCGTAGGCCATAAAAGGGCTTTCGTTCAGTCGTGTTGAACCCGCTATTTAGGTATTTATCAACTCGATCTTGATCTTCTTTACTTAATTTATTTGCTTCACTCATAAATTCGTCTCGATAGTTTTGGCTGGTCAGCTTGTCTTACGTATTCTCCACCATTACGGTTTCTACGCAGTAATGTTATCGGATATAAAACTTTGCACCGCCAATAAATCGTTGTCCAGCACAGTAAACTTCTCTTCTCGCTCAAATAGATCGGCCATATGCGAGGGCAATTCAGGGTCACTCGGGTAACCAGCCTGTTTCACAGCATCAGGGAACTTAGCTGGGTGCGCAGTGGCCAGGGTCACCATGGGGGTTTCAAGATCGGCACGGCACGCTCTCGCAGCGGCCAAACCTATAGCAGTATGTGGGTCAAGAAGATAATCGTGATCTTGATAAGTATCGCGAATCAACTCTACCATCCCTTTATCATCGCAGCGATAACTAGAAAATAGTTGCCGCGCCGTAGAAAGAACACTTTCGCTGAGCCGCATATCACCCGACTTGGCATCTGCCATCAAATCGGCTATAGCTTTACCGTCATGATCGTAGAGATCAAACAACAATCGCTCGAAGTTACTTGAAATCATAATATCCATACTTGGGGCTAAACTTTGCTCCAACGGTCTAGTGGTATGGTCATTTTCACTAATACAGCGATGTAAGATATCGTTTTGATTAGTAGCGATAACTAACTGCTTGATAGGCAAGCCCATCTTGGTGGCGAGATAACCCGCAAAAATATCACCAAAATTACCTGTTGGTACCGAAAATGAGACCGCCTGATCTGGCCCCCCTAGTCGCAATGATCCCCAAAAATAATAGACAATTTGAGCCATTATTCGCGCCCAGTTGATCGAATTAACCGCGGCAAGCTGACGTCCACCGGGCAAAAATAATTGGTCAGCAAAGCTCGCTTTCACCATATTCTGACAATCGTCAAAATTTCCATGCATAGCGATATTATGAATATTATCAGCCTGAACCGTGGTCATTTGGCGGCGCTGGACCTCTGACACTCGCTGGTAAGGGTGGAGAATAAAAATATCAATGTTGTCACAGCGGCGGCAGCCCTCTATCGCCGCTGAACCGGTATCCCCAGACGTGGCACCCATAATGACCACTTTTTCTTGACGCTTTTCTAGCGTGTAGTCGAGTAGGTTACCTAAAAACTGTAGTGCAAAATCTTTAAAAGCCAACGTTGGCCCATGAAATAATTCAAGAATCCATTCATTTTTGCCCGTCTTCACCAAGGGAGCTATTTCAGAGTGCCTAAAGGAGGCATAGGATTTCTCAATAAGGCGCTTTAACTCAACTTGAGGAATCGCGCCATCAACAAAGGGGCTCATGACTTTTAAAGCCAACTCCTGATAACTAAGATCCTTCCAAGAACTAATTTCACTATGACTAAATTGCGGCAGTTGGTCAGGCACAAATAGTCCGCCGTCAGGCGCTAGGCCCGTCAAGATAACGTCTTCAAAACTTTTTGGTGCTACACCACCGCGGGTACTGATGTATTTCATTAAACTGTGGTCCTAGTCACGATTGCCGATAATTTACCTTAATTTTTAATGTGGTTTTTAGTGCTGATCCAGGTATTCAACGCGAATGAAATTGACCTGTCCTCGAACCGTTTCCAATTGCTCGATATGCTCAACGGCTCCGTCTAAGCATTTCTCCTTGGTTACATTAGTCAGGATGATCACATTGACGTAACGCTCTCCTGCAGGTTGCTCGCGCTGAATAATCGCCTCAATACTAATCCCAGCATCTCCCATTATTTTGGTGATACTGGATAGCACGCCTGGCTGGTCTAACGCCGAGAACCGTATATAAAAACCCGTTTCGACGTCTTGAATATCTAATATTTTTTGTGCTTTAAGCTGGTCGGAGCTTCGACCAAGAGGCGGAACACGCGAATCAGAATCAGAATCCATTAGTCGCGCCACGTCAACAATATCTGCTATCACAGAGGATGCTGTCGGCTCTGCACCGGCCCCTGGCCCATAAAACAATGTTGTCCCTACTGCATCCGCATTAACCATTACTGCATTTGATACACCGTTCACACCAGCAATCAATGATCTCTCAGGAACGAGTGTGGGATGCACGCGCAGCTCGACGCCGGCCTCTGTTTGACGAGCCATGCCTAGATGTTTAATCGAATAACCTAACTCTCTCGCATAGGCGACATCTTGAGGCTCTAATTGGGTAATACCATCGGTAAAAATACCATCCAAAGACAATGGAATGCCAAAGGCAATCGACGCTAGAATAATCAACTTGTGGGCAGCGTCAATACCCTCTACATCAAAGGTTGGGTCAGCCTCGGCATAGCCTTTTTTCTGAGCTTCAGATAACACATCAGAAAACTCTCTTCCCTTACTGTCCATCTCAGAGAGAATGAAGTTAGTGGTTCCATTAATGATACCAGCCAACCAATTAATTCGATTCGCAGACAGGCCTTCACGCAAAGCCTTTACAATGGGAATACCGCCAGCCACAGCAGCTTCATAGGCAACAATTAGGCCTCGAGACTCCGCTTCAGAAAAAATAGCTCCACCATGTTCGGCTATTAGCGCCTTGTTGGCAGTGATGACGTGTTTGTTATTCTTCAACGCAGTCATGACGAGATCGAAAGCGACGGTGGTGCCTCCAATCAGTTCGACCACCACATCAATATCTGGATTGTTAGCGACATCAAATATTTCTCGCGTGACATCCACTGCCGTCACATCACAATTGGGATTATCCCGACGACATCCGACTTGAGCCACCTTAATTTGACAGTTTGAACGGGTATTAATTTCACTCGAATTTCGAGCAAGCACATTAAATACGCCGGATCCGACGGTGCCTAAACCACACAAACCTATATTGACCACTCTCACCTTAATCCCTCAGACTATTAATTAAATCCAACACGCAAAAATTACCATCCTTTTCACGGATGGTAATTTTATACTATTTGCAGAATTATGCAGTGTTATTCAAAGGGTTTTGCCTAACTACCCTGAGCCTGAGAATTAAGACCCAGCAGTCTGGCAAAGTCAGCCGCTGTACGATAACCAGGCAGCATAGTGCCATCCATCAAGACTATTGCTGGTGTACCAGTGACGCCCAGTTTTCCACCAAGGGTGAAGTGTTCGGCTACCGGATTATTTTCACAGACTGAAATAACATCATCCTCGCCATTTTTAGAGCGCGTAAGACTGTCCTGCCTATCGTCTGAGCACCAAACTGTAGCTATCTTGTCATAAGAAGCGGAAGGAATACCGCTACGTGGATAAGCAAGGTATCTTACTTCTACACCCATGGCATTGAGTTGGGGAACCTCTTTATGCAACTTTCGACAATAGCCGCAATCAACATCTGTAAACACGTTAATAATAGCTTTAGGCTTACCCTTGGCCTCGAAGATAATCATACTGTCAGTGGACATCGCTGCAAACGTTTGTCGACGATCCACATCCAAGCGCAAACTACGGGCATCGGAAAACTGCCCATTCTTCACCTGGTATAGGTTTCCGTCAAAGAAAAAATCACCATCTGCTGAGACATAGAGGACAGGCCCATCTTTTACCTGCACTTCATAGAAACCATCTATCGGTGCCTTACCGATGACGTCATATTCTAAATCAGAGCGTGCTGAATTAAGCTTCTCGATCATGGTCGTAACGATCGAATTATCGAGCGCACTAGCGGCGCCATTGGTACTCAATGTCACAATCAATGATAACAGTGCAGCCAATAGCCTCGACATTGATCTAACCTTGAAGTATTTACTTTTCACTATATAACCTACAAGAACGTCTAAAGAAAGAGTTTAGTTAGATTGCTTCAACACCAGTTTCACCGGTGCGAATGCGAACAACTTCATCCAACGAGGAAATAAATATTTTTCCATCGCCAATTTTACCTGTTGCCGCTGATTTAGTGACAGCCTCAACAACGCTATCAACCATCTCGCTTGAAATTGCGATTTCTAACTTAATCTTTGGTAGGAAGTCCACAACATACTCAGCCCCTCTATAAAGTTCAGTATGCCCCTTTTGGCGGCCAAAGCCTTTAACTTCAGTCACAGTAATTCCTTGCACACCAATATCAGCAAGCGCCTCACGAACATCATCAAGTTTAAACGGTTTAATCACTGCAGTAATTAGTTTCATAATCTCTCATTTCCATACAGGTAGTTATCAAGGGCAAAGATACCTGTTTCTGACTAAAATTGCATCCTTGCATGCTGATAAAGCCGAGTACTTCTAAGTTCTTATTTTATATGTAGATAAGAAACCGGGGCTAATTAGCCCCGGTTTCTTGTCTGACTATTGTTAACCTTTTAGCTAACAAACTCAGGATAAGCTTCCATACCGCACTCGGCAATATCGACACCGGTAAACTCTTCTTCTTCTGAGACACGAATACCTATAGTTGCCTTGAGAATATACCAAACCACGGTACTGGCGCCAAACACCCAAACAAAGATAGTCGCAGCACCAATTAACTGACCAGAGAAGCTAGAGGCATCATTAGTGATTGGGACCAACATAAGGCCTAACAAACCAACAACACCGTGCACAGAGATAGCACCAACGGGATCGTCAATTTTGAACTTATCAAGAGCAACAATACTAAATACCACTAACACTCCACCCATAGCTCCAAACAATGTTGCTTGTAAGGCCGTTGGTGTAGAAGGCTCCGCAGTAATCGCCACCAATCCAGCTAATGCACCATTAAGAGCCATCGTTAAATCAGCCTTCTTGAACAGTAGTCTTGCCAAAATCATCGCAGCAATTAAACCACCGCAGGCGGCCGCATTAGTATTCATGAACACAACTGCAACAGCGTTTGCGCTTTCTACTGATGCCGTCGCAAGGACAGATCCGCCATTAAAGCCAAACCAACCTAACCAAAGAATAAATGTACCTAGTGTAGCCATCGGTAAATTAGCACCTGGAATAGCGTTGATGGCTCCATTAGCACCATATTTACCCTTACGAGCACCCAGCAATAAAACGCCTGCTAGAGCAGCAGAGGCACCTGCCATATGAACAATGCCTGAACCGGCAAAATCAGAGAAGCCAAGATCACCTAAGGTATACAATCCAAACACTGCATTACCACCCCATGTCCAGGAACCTTCTACTGGATAGATAACGCCGGTCATAACAACCGCAAATGCCAAAAATGCCCAGAGCTTCATTCGCTCAGCCACCGCACCTGACACTATAGACATCGCAGTAGCGACGAATACCACCTGAAAGTAAAAATCAGCTGAGGGTGCGTAGGTAGCTGCTTCTTCAGCACCGGTAACACCATCACCAGTAATGCCACTTAAGAAAAAAGCTCCCAAATCAGCGTACATAATGTAGTAGCCACAGACCATATACATTGTGCAAGCAACAGCAAACAGCGCGATATTCTTCATTAATATTTCGGT
>JABILI010000039.1 GCA_018654575.1 Porticoccaceae bacterium | reverse complement strand
TTAATAGCAGCACGTAACATATCACCTGTAGATATCTGCGGGATAGCATACTTTTCAGTAATAAACTGTGCCTGCGTTCCCTTGCCTGCTCCAGGTGGGCCTAACAAAATCACCTTCATGAATACTATTCCTTAACTCTGATGTAGCGTGTCAGCCGGAAAGATGCAGCTTTTTTGGACTTCGGCCATAAAACTAATGGGGGCGTACCATACAGGGATTGCTATTATCGAACAACCCAAGGATCGCATCATCACCCTTTATCAAACAGCCTTAAACTAATGAGCAATATCACTCAGATTGCTTGACTTTGTTCCATAACAATTCAAGCTCACTGACAGATAACTGTTGAACCTTTACTCCACCAGCCAAAGTCTCGACCTTATCAAAACGACGTTTAAATTTAGCGTTAGCTGCTCTCATTGCCGTCTCGGGATTGACCTCTAGATGTCGAGCCAAATTAACACAGCTAAATAACAAATCCCCAAGTTCCTCTGCAATCGCAGCTGAATTGCCGGTGGATATCTCGGCCTCCAGCTCATCTATTTCTTCTTTAACTTTCTCGATGACGCCGGCAGTCGTCGGCCAATCGAATCCGACTGAAGACGCTCGCTTTTGCAGTTTTGTTGCACGACTCAGTGCTGGCATTGCAAGGGGTATGTCGTCGAGGACTTTAATCTCACCCTTTTCAGTACGCTCTTGTTGCTTTAATGACTCCCAGACCTGCTTAATATCCCCAACCTGAGCTGCATCGGTGTCACGAACAGACTCTAAGGTACCATCTGGAAACACATGAGGGTGACGTCTTAATAATTTTTCAGTGATCTTGGAGGTAATCTGATCAAAGTCAAACCGACCTTGCTCTTTTCCAAGCTGGCTGTAAAAAATAATTTGAAATAGTAGATCACCTAATTCCTCACTTAAATGCTCCAAGTCATCGCGTTCGATAGCATCAATAACCTCATACACTTCCTCCAGAGTATGACTCGCTATTGATTCATAATTTTGCTTCAGATCCCAAGGGCAGCCGGTCATAGGGTCGCGCAAGCGCTTCATGAGATAAATTAGGTCATCAATGCTGTATGTATTCGCTGGCATCTTATTCATAGCTTTTTAATCACTAATAAAGAGTCAAAGGGTGCGATTATGCCCCCAATATATTTGCTAAACCTATCATTACTAAGTATAAATCCCTGACGATAAATAACGGTCTCCTCTATCGCAAACAATAGTAACAATAATGGAATTCTCCAATTTTTTAGATAACTCAAGAGCAGAAAAAACTGCACCTCCAGCTGACGTTCCACAAAATATACCCTCCTCACGAGCTAGTCGGCGCATAGTATTCTCGGCATCTGTCTGTGATATATCGATAACTTGATCAATATTTTTATTATTGAAAATACCTGGCATATAAGCCTTTGGCCACCGTCGAATCCCTGGGATAGAGGCTCCGTCTTCGGGCTGTAATCCAATTATTTGAACATTTTTGTTTTTACTTTTTAGGTAGGCGGAAACCCCCATAATAGTTCCCGTTGTACCCATCGAACTGACAAAATGCGTGACCTTACCCTCGGTATCCCGCCAAATTTCTGGCCCAGTACTCTGAAAATGAGATAGCGAGTTATCAGTATTATTAAATTGGTCCAGTACCACACCCTGGCCTTCAGATTGCATTTGCATAGCAAGATCGCGAGCGCCTTCCATTCCCTGCTCACGGGTCACCTCAATTAATTCAGCTCCATAGGCACACATGCCCATTTTTCGTTCAGTCGTCGCACTATCAGGCATTATTAAGGTCATCTGATAACCCATCATGGCAGCCGCCATGGCCAGAGCTATTCCGGTATTACCGCTAGTGGCCTCAATCAGTCGATCCCCCGGCTTGATGTCTCCGCGGGCTTGCGCATTGACTATCATACTCATCGCTGGACGATCTTTGACGCTCCCAGCCGGATTGTCGCCCTCAAGCTTAGCCAAAATAATATTAGAGGTATTGCCAGGCATTCTCTGGAGTTTAACCAACCGAGTATTACCAATGCACTCATCAATGGTGGGATATTCCATAGCCTGTCCTACGCGAAAAAATACCTTAATGTAAGGCGAGTAAAAAGAATAAACTAACTACTTAATAAAATAGCATAGGCAATGGCATAATGCCGCTCATCAGCCAGACTCAAAAGAACTTTATGTGCGCCTTGTTCAGCCATAACCCGTGCCGCACCGCCGGACAGAACAACCTCAGGCGCACCCTTAGCATTATTAATTATGTTCATATCCTGAAAGCTAACACCATGCCCAATACCCGTACCTAAGGCCTTAGCAATAGCCTCTTTTGCTGCGAAACGCTTGGCCAAGTACGCCGCTTTGTTTTGACTAGCCTGATATCGTTGTAATTCATTACTCGTTAAAACTCGCTTTGCAAAACTATCGCTCTGCCGCTCAAGAATATCTGTCATTCTAGCGATTTCAACAATATCGGTCCCTATATTCACTACCATTAGCTCGATTCCAAAGGCAAATTATTATTTCTGTTATCAATGGTTTCTAGGTGCTGACGATACAATTCCCGGCTATGTAACGGACGCCCATCGAGGTAAAAGTCTATCACGCCTCGCAATAACTGTTTAGCCGTTCGTATTACTGATATTTTGCCAAAATCCCCTTCACTTAGGGCGATTAAATCGGCGCCAAGGTGGGCTCCAGAGGACGCCTCTACGTGACTAGCTATCTCGATCAAACCTTGCTCAGGCACATAGTTATAAAGTTTGTCGGCTATCAGCGCAGCACCATGCAGGGCCTCAAAATCTAATGCCAACCCATACCCTAACTCTTCAAGTAGACTTATCTCCAAGTGCCGAAGCATGATTTGGTCAAATGAGTTAGTCACGAGGGCGGATAAAAACTGACGATATTGCTGATAGAGATATTCATGAGGATCATGCTCATGGAGTAGTCGATAGAAAAGTTCGTTAACATACAATCCCGTAAACAGACTTTCACTTTGCAAAAATACCGGCGCTTGAATAGCGTCAGCCTGGGTAAGTGTCTTTAGTTCCCCGCGACCCTGCCAGCTAAACTGGTGCTCTGTATAGGGAAAAAGTGCTCTTGTAATACCCTTTTTGTTGGGTCGCCGGTAGCCCTTTGCGACACATCGCATGCGACCATGGTTTTCACTGAACAGGTCGACTAAAAGACTCGTTTCACGATAGGGCATGGTGTGTAAAACAAAACCCAACTCGGAATCAACCCTCACGACAATTTACTCATCCATATATCCTAAGCTACGCAGCGCTCTTTCATCATCAGACCAACCACTCCTAACTTTCACCCAAGTTCGCAACATGACTTTACAGCCTAGCAAACTTTCAATATCGGCTCGTGCCTGTTCACCTATCTTCTTTAAACGTTCTCCGTTGGTTCCTATAATAATTTTCTTCTGCCCGTCACGCTCTACAAGGATTAAGGCACTAATGTGCGTGATTTTTTTCTCCGCACGAAACTCTTCAATTTCTACCGTTACTTGATAGGGAACCTCTGCACCCAATTGACGTGTGATCTTTTCACGCACTATCTCAGCCGCCAAAAACCTTTCGCTTCGATCCGTAATCTGATCTTCAGGATACAGGTGAACCTTTTGCGGAATATAATTCTTAATCTTTGTCTCAAGCTCGTCTAGGTTAGTTCTTCGGAGCGCAGATAAAGGTATGAGTTCTTCCGCATTAACTTTGCTAGATAGGAAGTTGAGATGAGGTAACAACGCCTCTTTATCATCAATCATATCAATTTTATTAACCGCTACAATAAGAGGTACATCATTGTTTGAGAGATATTTGGCGACATATTCATCAGCTTCACTCCACTCAAGCCGATCAACCACAAAAATCACAACATCCACGTCTGCGATGACGCTAGCAGCCGAACGGTTCATTACTCGATTAATGGCCCGTTCTTGATTGGTATGAATACCTGGAGTATCGACGAAGATCATCTGAAACTCGCCCTCAGTCTTTATCCCGAGTAATGTGTGCCGGGTAGTCTGAGGTTTTCGAGAGGTGATACACAATTTTTGCCCCAACAGATGGTTGAGCAGAGTAGACTTGCCAACATTAGGGCGACCCACAATGGCCACATAACCGCAATACTTCTGCTCTAATGTCACTTCGATTTCTCCACTTCCTCTAATAATTGCTCTGCAACCATTTGCTCTGCGCGTCTGCGGCTAGTAGCAGTAGCAGTCATCGTTGTTTCAACCGCACTAATTTGACAACTCACTGTAAACAGGCGGCTATGGGCCTCACCCCCAGTACCAATCAGTTGATAGTCCGGTAGCGGCTTATTTCGATGCTGTAGCCATTCTTGCAGAGCGGTTTTTGCATCCTTAACTGGCTGAGTTTGTAACGCACTATCGAGAAAGGATTTAAACCAAGCTACGACAATCTCACGAGCCGCCTCAATACCTCCATCTAAATAGATAGCGCCAATCAGTGCTTCTATTGTATCCCCGAGGATCGAATCTCGTCGGTGACCACCACTTTTCATTTCCCCAGAACCCAGCAATAGGTCGGGCCCAAGCGCTAATTGTTTTGCTACCTCGGCAAGAGACTCCCCACGTACTATATGAGAACGCATGCGGCTTAAGTCACCTTCACGTGCATCCGGAAACTCACGATAGAGGAAATCCGTTACTACTAAGCCTAAAATTGCATCGCCCAGAAATTCAAGTCGCTCGTTATTCTTCGCGGCTACACTTCGGTGTGAAAGCGCCAAAATCAAAAGATCCGGATCCCTAAATTGGTACCCTAGGCGCTTTTGAAGCTGGCCGATATTATTTGCCATCGTGATCACTCAAATCCATTAGGAATAAAGCCCGTAAAATATCTATGACCATTATTGTAACATCGCTAGGATTTTCTCATGACCTAGGATCGAGAAAAATACCGATTAATGAGCGGCTATTGAATCTTTCCAGTTCTAGAAAAACTGGGTATGCTGAGAAAATCGTCCCAGAACATCCAGCGGGCAAATGCTTTCCCCACAATACGCTCTTCTGGTACCGGACCCCACACACGACTATCACTTGAGTTATCTCTGCTGTCACCCATCATAAAATAATGTCCCTGAGGAACCACTGCAGAAAAATTTTGGCTCATTCTGGTAGGCGGAACACGTTTTTGAATGATGTGTTTTACGCCATCAAGGTCCTCCATCATCACCACTGACCTAGGGGCTCCAGCCTCTATCATCGTATCGGTTTGAGGCATGGTTACATTGTTCACGTACAGTTTACCATTGATGACCTGGATCTTATCACCCGGCAGGCCGATCAATCGCTTTATAAAATAACGCTCTTCATGGGGAGGGAAAAATACAACAACATCACCGCGTTTCGGGCTATTGATATCGAGTATTTTAGTCCGTAAAACGGGCATTCTTAAACCATAACTCCACTTGCTTACTAAAATAAAATCACCCACTTTCAGAGTGGGAACCATAGACTTAGAGGGGATCTGAAATGGCTCAATGAGAAAAGAGCGAAGCACTAACACCAACCCCAGGACTGGTGCTAGAGAGGCTGCGAATTCAATTAGACCTTCTTCCTGCTTCACCAGAAACTTGTTAATAAGCCAAAACACTAACGAAACTAAAAACACTATCGTTAGAATTAATTCAAAATTAAAATCCACAATTCATTCCTTTTGCTGATATCTATTTACGTTTTCAGGACGGCCAAGAAGGCATCCTGTGGAATCTCAACGTTACCCACTTGTTTCATACGTTTTTTGCCCGCTTTTTGTTTCTCAAGTAACTTCTTTTTGCGCGACACATCTCCACCATAGCATTTCGCAGTGACATTTTTGCGCAAAGCTTTTACAGTTGTGCGCGCTATCACATTACCTCCAATGGCCGCTTGAATAGCAACATCAAACATTTGTCGCGGAATCAATTCTTTCATCTTATCCGCTAGCTTACGTCCTTTTTGAATCGAGTGATCGCGATGAGTAATCGCAGCCAGGGCATCAACCCTGTCACCGTTAATCAAAATATCTAGTTTTACCAGAGCCGCCGCTTCAAAACGAACAAAATTATAATCAAGAGAGGCAAACCCGCGACTAACCGATTTTAATCGATCAAAAAAGTCCATCACCACCTCGCTCATAGGCAGTTCATAGCGAATTGACACCTGACCACCCACAAACTGCATGTCTTTTTGGATCCCTCGTTTTTGAACACAAAGAGTAATGACGTTGCCAACATAGTCTTTGGGCACCAAAATATTGGCCTCACAAATAGGTTCTCGCATCTCCTCGATTTGACCAGGATCAGGTAAATCAGAGGGATTGGACATGTACAAAGTCTCACCTTTGGAGGTGATGATTTCATAAACTACCGTTGGTGCGGTAGTGATCAAGTTAAGATGATATTCTCGCTCCAGTCGCTCTTGTATGATTTCCATATGCAACATACCAAGAAACCCACATCGAAACCCAAAGCCTAATGCATCTGAACTTTCAGGCTCATAAAATAGAGAGGCATCGTTTACCGCTAGCTTACTTAGTGCTTCACGGAACTCTTCAAAGTCATCTGAGTCTACAGGAAACATGCCGGCATAAACCTGGGGCTTAACGCGTTGGAATCCGGGTAAAGCGTCTACATCTGAAGTCGCTAGTGTCGTCACCGTATCCCCAACCGGCGCACCCATTATGTCTTTGATTCCGGCCACCATGAAGCCAACCTCTCCCGCTCTTAGGATACCCGTCTCTTTTCGTTTTGGGGTAAAAATACCCACACTATCAACCACATGTGCTTTGCTAATCGACTTCGCAACAATCTTATTTTTGACTTCGAGTGTGCCCTGCATGACACGTAGTAAAGACACCACGCCTAAATAATTATCAAACCAGGAATCAATAATTAAAGCTTGGAGGGGAGCGTCAACATCTCCTACGGGCGCTGGAACATGCTTCACTAGATCCTCTAATATACTCTCAATCCCTTCGCCTGTTTTAGCACTACAGCGCACGGCTTCGTCAGCCTGAATACCAATAATATTTTCTATTTCATTGATAACCTTTTCTGGTTCTGCCTGCGGCAAATCCATCTTATTCAAAACAGGAATGACCTCTAAGCCCTGCGCAATGGCGGTATAGCAATTAGCTACCGATTGCGCCTCAACACCTTGAGCCGCGTCGACGATTAGCAGCGCGCCTTCGCAGGCCGCCAAAGATCGAGACACTTCATATGAAAAATCAACGTGGCCTGGCGTATCGATGAAATTGAGTTGATAGGTGGTACCGTTTAGCGCTGTATACGGCAAGGTTACGCTTTGTGCCTTGATAGTAATGCCACGCTCACGCTCGATATCCATAGAGTCCAAGACTTGAGACTCCATCTCACGTTCACTGAGGCCACCACAGATTTGAATAAAGCGGTCAGCAACAGTAGATTTACCATGATCAATATGGGCAATAATAGAGAAATTTCGTATGTGGCTAAGATCTGTCAAAGGGTTTTCACTGCCGTTCAAAAATGCGAGCGCAGTCTAGCCTATTTGCATCTCTGATGCCATCAACCACTTGAGGAGAATGGGTCATGATCAAACAACATAACACCCTATTAATCATTAATCTGAATCGTTCTGAAGATAGCCTGCCCTCGCCGATAAAATCGAATCGGTATTGGTGTGTCATTGGGTAGGCCATCAATGACTCGCTCGTATCCTTCACCATCATCAATGCGGTTATAGCCCAGCTGCACAATAACATCGCCTTCTATTAACCCAGCGATTTCAGATGGAGATTCCACGGATACTCTTGCCACTTTAACCCCACCACGTAATCTGAGTGACCGCAATTCATCTTCACTGAGTTCTTCGATTAATAGGCCCAATCGGTCACTTCCGTCATTGTCAGTTTCTACGTCTTCTTCGCTTCGATCTAACGCACCAATCTCAACTGACATCTTTTTCCGTCTTCCCTCTCGAAAGAGCTCAACTTTAACCTTCTCCCCTGGCGCAATTAAACCAACAATATGAGGCAGATCCATCGAATCAAGGATTAATTGAGCATCAAAACTAACAATTACATCCCCAGGAATAATATCACCCTTCTCCGCCGGACTATCGGGTACTACCGCAGTCACCAAAGCACCTTGAGGTCCGGGTAAATCTAATGCTTCGGCTAATTTTTTACTGACATTTTGAATACCAACGCCCAACCAACCTCGTTGTACTTTTCCATCATTTTTGAGCTGTTTAACTACATTATTAGCCACGCTAACGGGGATAGCGAACGACAATCCGATAGAACCGCCAGAGCGAGAATATATTTGGGAATTAATCCCAACGACTTCGCCATCAAGATTAAATAGAGGTCCCCCAGAATTGCCTGGATTAATGGCGACGTCAGTCTGAATAAATGGTACGTAATTAGCCGAGTCTGCCGTGGGGAGACTACGGCCGATAGCACTTACAATGCCCGCTGTAACAGAGTAATCGAGACCAAACGGCGAACCTATTGCTAATACCCAAGCTCCCACTTTCACGCTATCTGAGTCAGCGAACTCCAAAGACGGCAGATCATCTGCCTCTATTTTGAGCAGGGCGAGGTCAGATAGACGATCTGAGCCAATAATAGTCGCCGAATACTGGCTCCTGTCAGCAAACTGCACCTCAATCTCGTCGGCATTATCCACCACGTGATGGTTGGTTAGAATGTAGCCATCGGCAGAAATAACAAATCCAGACCCCATGGTTCTTGATGGCTGCGAAGGCCTGCGTCTTTGCTCAAATAGATCACGAAAAATATCCGGCATCTGGCCCTGCATTCGCGGCTGCTCTTTTTGAGGAGCTGCCTTACTAACGGTATTGATTTTAACCACTGCCGGTGCAGCTTTTTCAACCAATTGAGTGAAATCCGGTAAATCGGCATGAGCAGAAGATACTGCTATTGCAACAAAACAGGTTATATAAAAGACTCTGTTTAGCACTAAAAACTCCTTTGGATTTTACTATTATATTACGGTTAAGGCATTCACCGGCTGACTATAATTAAGAGAGGTGCCTGATAAGACTGGATTAAGTTTAGGATCACGATAAGTTTGATTACTTCGGATTTTGACTAACAATCCACCCAGGAAAAGCCCAACGGTAGCGCCCAAAATACTAAATAAGTCCTGTTCCATTGATTTTAGACCCGAGCCCAAAAGCCAAGCACCCAAAACGGCCATTAGAATAGGCAACATGTAGACCAACAGTGAACCTTTTACAATGACATTCTCTGGGATCCCTATGGTGACACTCTGCCCTAACTCGATACTTTCAGCAGCATAATCCCCTAGCAGCACTCTAATTCGATTCGTTTTACCGGTTAATTTAGACAGCAAGCTCTGCCCACAACCTTTTTCAGCGATACAGGTGTCGCAGGCGGTCCTTTGTATAGTCTCAACCCAAAGGCTACCCTGCTCATTGCTCACCACTATCCCAGTTTCGAAGATCATTCTTAAAACCCTAAACAAGTTACGAATTTTTGGCCATATCAGATGACCGAGTTACCGATTCTATAATTCTTCTCGCCGTATCACTGGGGATTTCACCCACCACAGAAACCGTGAAAAACGAACCCTCTATCTGAACTTTAGACACCAAGGCAACCGTCGCTCCTGATGTGGCTGCAAACGACGGCATCTTATTGCTGGCTTCTGACGATTCAACAAACACCGAGAGAACCGCTAAACCATCAGAGAACACCATAGAATATTGACCACCATCCTCATCTAATTGAGAGTCAGTCATCACAAAGCCTGTCGGCATCCAATCAGCTTGCCACTCAACGGCGTCTTGCTGAAACAGCGAGTTATTCTTTTTACAATCAGCCCTCTCATCCGCCTCTAGATTAATAGACCCTGAGGGAACCTCCATTAAATCAAGATCACCCCCGATGGAAAGTTCAATAAACTGAAACCGCTCCATAGGTTTACCAGCAAGGCTAAGCAGGACGGACTGAAGCATCAGACCGGATTGTTTGTCAATTGCAACAACATAACCATAACGCCATGCATCGTTAGGACGTAACACTAATAATGTGGCTTCACGACCCGCAATTCGTTGGGTACCAGCAGTCTTTATTGAATATGATCGTTTTAGCTGCCCATAGGCAGAGTCATTGATATTGAGTCCTGATGTTTCGCCGAGAAAGGGAGAGGTTTTGTGGCACTCTTTTATGCCACTGAAGCTTGAAAACTCACCCTCAGGTCCATTCAAACTGATAATCTGTTCGAAGATCTCAGCATCCCGCACTAAGTGAAGAACTTTAGCACTTTTGAGATTCCCCATTTTTTCATAGGTAACAAGTCCCTCATAATTAAGTCGCTGGGAGGCATTAATCATCTCAACCATTAAGTCATAGGCTGGATCCGTCTGCTGAGGAAACAAAGGTCCACACGCAAAAATGGCGGTCATAATAACCGCCATCCTGAATTTTCTTTCCATATAATCTATTATACGCACGCTCTAACCACCCTATTCAACAACAGTCTCACCCGATTCAATACGAGCAAAGGGTAACATACTTTGATTGCTGTTAAGTGCAGCATGACTGGAATGTTTAGCCAAAATGTCAGCTAAATAAAACCTAACCTCTTGCTCAGAGTATTGCGCTTTAATCACCTGTTTAACCTCCACTATCGGCTGAGGATATTGTCGAGCTCCATTAAAACCACTGGCACTGACTGTTCGCGCTTGAGCCTCAACAGGCGCCTGCCAACCCGCTGGAAATTGATTAGCTGGACCGGTACTATTTTTGCCCAGCATCGTATGGGCTGATTGGGCATACTGAGAAGCTTGATCGGCACCATCCAAAGGGCTACTAACATTCTGAACGCCAAGCACAGCAACCAATGCAACTGATGCGGCGATTGCGAAAGGGCCAGCAGAGCTTATGCCTAGTGACGCACCCACAGCCAAGATACCTGAGCGACTAAATATTTTAGTCAACGAATTCATCTTATGAGTAACTTCGCCATCAATCGCTTCAGCGATCGCTGTTGAATAATCTACAGAAGATATAGATTCTTTACCTATGACAGCCGATGCCAAGTGATAGCGCCGCCATTTCTCTCGAATTTCAGGGGCTAACGAGCTATCGCTTGCATCCAATTCTTTCAGAATTCGACGAATTTCTATATCGTTTGCCTCACTATCCATCAGCGCAGATAAAGACTCATTCAATCGATTTTTGTGGTCGCTCATTTAATAGCCTTGTCAAAAACAACGTCAGTTTTTTTAAAATACTGTCTATATGACCAATCATCAGCAAAAAGGTTCATCAATCTTTTAAACCCCCGCCGGCCAACTTTACCACCTGCAAGTCAATCGTCTCTCTAGCTCTGAATATACGTGATCTTACCGTTCCAACAGGGCAATCCATTATCGTTGCAATTTCATCATAACTCAGACCTTCAAACTCTCGCAACGTCACTGCAGTTCTTAAATCCTCAGGCAGATCAGAAATTGTTTTGTGGATCAAGACTGCTAGCTCATCCCGGAAAAGATTATTCTCCGGCGTGCCTAAATCCTTTAGATAGTCACTGCCATCATAATACTCAGCATCCATCGCATCAATATCTGAGCCTGGTGGCCGACGACTGCGCGCAACAAGGTAGTTCTTTGCTGTATTTACGGCGATACGGTACAGCCAAGTATAAAACTGACTCTCACCGCGGAATTTGGGTAATGCTCGATAAGCTTTAATAAACGATTCTTGCACTACATCGGCAACCTCATCGGTATCCCGAACAAAGCGTCCAACGATAGCGTGCATCCTGCTTTGGTATTTGAGAACTAAAAGGTCAAATGCTCTCTTATCACCTTTTTGAACCCTAACCACCAGTTGCTGATCAGTGGCCTCTTTTTTATTTTCCGTCATCAAACAATCCGTTCTCGCAGCTCTTATGGCCTATTTTTTGAAGCTAGCGAAATCTAACATTCGACGGCACTGTTCTAAAGACAACCGACAGATCCTAAAGTTCGCGTGATTCGTACTCTTATATTATCATGACCGACCCAATCTGTGTGGCACACCAATGCAACAAACTCATCTTTATGACGTTATTATTATTGGCAGTGGAGTTGCTGGTCTTACCAGCGCTCTGCAGCTAGACAAACACTTGCAAGTTGCCCTTATCAGCAAAGCCTCGTTACAGGCTGGTGCGTCATGGTTAGCTCAGGGAGGTATTGCAGCTGTATTTGACGAGAATGATAGCCCCGCCGCGCACGTTGCTGACACCTTGGTTGCTGGCGCAGGGCTTTGCCATGAAGAGTCAGTTCACTTCGTAGTTGAAAACGGCCCTAGCGCAGTTAAATGGCTCATAGATCAGGGAGTGCAGTTTACAAAAGAAAATAATCAGCAGGGTTACCATCTCACCCAAGAAGGCGGCCACAGCCACCGTCGGATCTTGCATACCGCCGATGCGACAGGCAAAGAAGTCACCGGAACGCTAGTAGATCAAGTTATTGCGGCGTCCAATATTGATATTTTTGAACAGCATTGTGCTGTCGACCTTGTCACCCAAGCCGATGCGGATTCTCGTAAAATTCGTTGCACGGGTGTCTACCTGCTAGACATTACCGCAGGTTCTGTGTCTTTATTTCAGTCCAAAAGTGTCATTTTAGCCTCGGGAGGGGCCAGCAAGGCATATCTTTACACCAGCAATCCTGATGGAGCCAGTGGTGATGGTATGGCGATGGCATGGCGAAAGGGGTGCAGAGTCGCCAATTTAGAATTCAATCAGTTTCATCCAACTTGCCTTTATCATCCTAAAGCTAAGTCATTTCTCATTACCGAAGCGTTGCGTGGTGAGGGTGCTGTATTACGTTTACCTGACGGCAGAGCATTTATGAATGGCTTTCATCCTGATGCTGAGCTAGCGCCTCGAGATGTGGTAGCTCGAGCTATCGATCATGAAATGAAACGACTAGGCTGTGACTGTTTGTATCTAGATATAAGCCACAAGCCAGCCGACTTCATTACCGAGCATTTCCCGACGGTATACCAACAGTGCCTAGAGTTTGGCATTGACATAACTGCAGACCCTATTCCTATCGTCCCTGCTGCACACTACACTTGCGGAGGTATTTTGGTATCCAAAGATGGGCAAACTGACTTGCAAAACCTTTATGCTGTTGGTGAAAATGCCTATACTGGTTTACATGGCGCTAATCGGATGGCCAGTAACTCGCTCCTAGAATGCCTAGTGTATGCCCAGGCCGCTGCGGGAAGAATTAATCAACATATTGATCAGATCGCTGCGCCAGATTTTATTCCTGAGTGGGATGAGTCACGCGTCAGTCATTCTGATGAAGATGTAGTCATCTCTCACAACTGGGATGAACTGCGGCGATTCATGTGGGATTATGTTGGCATTGTGCGAACTAACAGACGCCTTCAAAGAGCCCAACATCGAATCAAGTTGCTACAGAAAGAGATACAAGACTACTATAGCAACTGCAAGGTAACCCGAGACTTGTTAGAACTGCGTAACTTAGCGACAGTGTCAGAGCTGATTATTCGATGTGCGATGCAGCGTAAGGAGAGTCGGGGCCTCCACTTTACACTGGACTACCCCGAGGTCTCACCGATTGCCCGAGACACGATTATGGTCCCGATTAATTATGCAGGTCAAGATGTGATTATTCATCGTAATTAAACTTAATTTCATCTTCTAGCCACTAAGAAAACGCGCAACTGATGATGCTCTGCCTCTGTAAGAGCGCCAACCAAAGGTTCGCGTAAAAAAAATATTCTCGATGGTTTAAGAGTGAACCGAAGCGGCTTTTTCTCGACTGTCACGAATTATCTGCAGTATCCTTTGCATGTTTGGGTCAATTGGCTGTTCGCGTTGCATAAACCACATAAATAACGTTTGGTCTTCACGCTCTAGCAGAACCTCGAACCGAAGTTTGTCATCTTCTTCTAAAGAATCGTAGACATCCTCCACAAAGGGCGCGAGAATCATGTCAAGTTCTAACATACCGCGGCGACTAGCCCACAATAGACGGTTCTTATTCATAGCTAATCAATCAGTGTTAAAAAGGCTATTATAAGAGACAATTAACCATAAACATACTGAGTCATGCACACCTATGGACTGGCAGTCACTTTTCCCAAGTCACAACCTCACTACCAATGCTGAGAATCCCAGTATTGTAGAATCTTTTGGTGAATCACCATCTGACTATAAATCTCTGACTAAGCAGAATGTATTCAGCGTCGACCTAAGGGGCTACATCCAATTATCCGGCCCCGACACTGAAAAGTTCTTGCAGGGTCAAGTCAGCTGCGACATGAGTTTACTGGAGAAGGGGGAAACGATTAATGGCGCCCATCTGACGCCCAAGGGCCGTGTCACCTTTCTGTTTAGTGCCCACAAAGACCAAGACGGAAACATACTATTAGAAACACACCCTTCGGTAGTTGGGTTAGCCATTGCTAGTTTTAAGAAATACTCTGTATTCTTCAAAACTGACATCACCGATGTCAGTGATCAATTTTTCAGCGCTATGATTTCTGGGCCCGATAGTGCTGAACGGGTAACACAAATAACGAGATGTCATATCAAGCAATATAATTCTTCATTATTTCTCGTCACCGCTGGCGCTGACAGTGCTATTCAACAGCTTAACTCGCATGCTGCGGTTCTAACACCAGCAGGCCAAGGCTATAGTGATCTGATGCGCGTTCGAAGCGGCAATGCAGATGTGACGATTGATACCTCTGATGAATTTATTGTTCAAATGATTAATCTAGATGCACAAAACTATATTAACTTCAAAAAGGGTTGTTACACCGGTCAAGAGATTGTTGCTAGGGCCCATTATCGGGGCTCAGTAAAAAGACGAATGCATCTCATGCGACTCGATACTGCCCAGATACCACCTGTAGGAGTTGCCTTGATGGATTCTAATGGCAAAGTCATAGGTACCGTTGCCGCTGCAGCTCGAGCCAGCGAATTGAGTATAGAAGCCCTCGTCGTATTACCTAATAAATATTTAGAAACGGCTGAAGTGACCTTCGATAAAGCGAAGCTGGTCAACGCTACACATTTGCCTTTGCCTTATGAGGTTCTAGAGCACTCGTGAACGATATTATTATCTGGATATCCAGTCACCAGAATCTATTGGTATGGTCTGGGCTGGCATCCATTATTATTTTCATCGTGAGTTTGTTATCTTTACCGTGGCTGGTCGCTAAGATTCCAGAAGATTATTTTTTACCACAAAGACGTGCTGGAACGCCATGGAAGGATCATTTCCCGGGAGCATGGTTGTTAATATTTGTGGTGAAGAATGTGGTTGGGTATCTATTATTATTTAGTGGGTTTTTAATGTTATTTCTACCTGGCCAAGGCATTTTAACCATGCTAACGGGCCTGCTGTTAATGGACTACCCTGGTAAATTTCAACTCGAACGGAAAATTGCCTTATCGCCAGCGGTACTTTCCAAGCTAAACTGGTTACGAAGGAAAGCCAATCAACCACCCTTAAAAACAGACTATTAGCCCAACGTTAGTTAGGAATTAGTCTCTTTGCGAAATCCAAAATAGCCCCAAACAACCTCATACCCGGCGCGGGGTGATAGCGGAATATTTAGCGCTAAGATTAGGCTGATTAGAGCCATCGCAGAACCTGCCAAAAATACCCACATAGGCGATATTAGCCAAATTAGACCAAATAGCACAGGTATAACCACCGCGGCGATATGGTTAATGGTGAAAGCGACTCCTGCGGTAGATGCTATGTCTGCAGGGTCAGCAATTTTTTGAAAATAAGTTTTAATCGCAATTGCCAGTGAAAAAAACAAATGATCCACTACATACAACGCCCCAGCCCAGTTCGCGCTGCTTACAAAGGCATAGGCCGTAAACACGCAAAATAAACCACAGTACTCAAAGATAAGTGCTCGACGCTCACCTACTTTGCCCACAATGACACCAATACGACTGGCAAGAACCCAGTTAAATAAGTGGTTAATCAGGAATAATGCGGCAATATCGCTCACGGTATAAGCAAACTTTTCCACCATTAAAAATCCAGCAAAGACCATAAAAATTTGCCGCCTAGCACCACTCATGAAGGTCAATGCGTAATACAGCCAATAGCGTTTACGCATTAAAAGGTATTTTCTCTGCGGCGTTTTGCTGCCGAATCTGGGAAACGCGAACCACATGACCAGCGTTAGAATTAAACAACTACCTCCACCCGCCAAATAAATAACTTTATAATCCAAACCTAAATATCGCTGGGAAATCCACAAGAAACCGAAAACAATTAATGAAGCCCCAGAGCTTACGGCGATCAATTTACCTAATACTGCTGGCGCTTCATCAAGAGAAAGCCACTGCAATGACAGAGATTGTTTTATCGTTTCATAATAATGAAATCCGACCGACAACAGAAAAGTGGTTAGGTAAAGCCCTACTGCAGAAGGGAAGTATCCGCTAATCGCTACACCGATACCCAGCACCGCCAACGATAGATAGGCAAACACCTGCTCCCTTATTAATAGCAGTAC
Organism: Porticoccaceae bacterium; assembly: GCA_018654575.1. GTDB lineage: Bacteria > Pseudomonadota > Gammaproteobacteria > Pseudomonadales > Porticoccaceae > HTCC2207. The sequence goes on along the minus strand of JABILI010000039.1, from coordinate 24,695 downwards.
AAACACTGCTGTAAAGGCTAGAAACCCCGGTATTTCACGGATACTTTGTAAAAGACCAATTTCTTTACCGGTGAAATACGCTCTTTCAACCACAAAATTATTCAGCAAGGCCGTCCAGGTTGCAAAGGCGAAAGTCATTGCTACAGTCATCAAAATCAATAAATTTTTTGGTGTTTGCCAGGACCTTAGGGGCACGGAAATCACTCCTTGATTAGAGTTCAAAAGTAATTTGTCCGCTGTCATCTCTCTGGCCGGGAAGCTGCCAATCAATACACTGAACGCCAGCACTCTTATGATAATTATTTGCCAATGAAAAATGCTTACAGCCCAGATATCCGCGGTAGGCAGAGAACGGTGAAGGATGGGCCGCCTGTAAAATAAGGTGCCGAGATCCATCAATCAAGGTAGCCTTTTTCTGCGCGTAATTACCCCACAACATAAATACCACCCCCTTAGCTTGCTGACTGACTAATCGGATAACTTGGTCAGTAAAACGCTCCCACCCTTTATTAGCATGGGCGCCAGCATGTCCTTGTTCAACAGTCATTACCGAATTCAGCAGTAATACGCCCTGTTGTGCCCAACTTTGCAGACACCCATGATGAGCTGGCACAACACCCAAATCAGCATTGAGTTCCTTGAAGATGTTGCGTAACGAAGGCGGAACCTTATTGCCGCGAGCAACTGAAAAGCACAAGCCGTTAGCCTGTCCAGCTCCGTGATAGGGGTCTTGACCTAAAATCACCACTTTTAAACGTTTAAAGTTAGTGTGCTCGAAAGCCGCAAAAACCATTTCAGCTGGTGGGTAGATAACTTTATTGAGTGCTTGTAACTGAGATAGATAATCGCCAAGGTCCGCCAAATAGTCCTTATATAATTCACGATCAAGCACGTCGATCCATGTTGAATCTATTTGATTATGTGCTAGCTCAGCAATATTCATATTTGCCTTAAATGACTGACCACTAATGGTGGTAGATGTTATCATAGAACGCTATGTCACCCATCTCTACTATTAGCATCTGGCGCCTTACCTGGCCAACCATTATCAGTAATATTACTTACATGCTGATGGGTGTCGCATTTCTAAAAATGGCAGGTAGTTTGGGCGCCGACGCCGTGTCGGCGGTAACTACGGGCCAGCGTCTTTATTTTGTACTTCACGCTATAGTGATGGGCCTCTGTAGTGGCACCACCGCGATGGTAGGTAAATATTGGGGAGCCAACAATCAACTTTTAGCGGGTCGTTTTGCGTCGCTTTCAATACTGTTGTTTTTTTTAGATGGCTTGCTCTTCGCATGGATTGCAATTCCCTTTCGCGAGCAGTTAGTGGGCATTTTTAATCTATCTGAAGATGCTCATAGAATGGCCGTTGATTTCACTTTCTGGACTGCAATTTTCGCACCAGCAATGTTATCCACGCTGGTATTCAATATGTCGTTTCGAGCCACTGGCGACAGCACCACCCCGCTATGGACGGCCATCTTTGGTGTCATCCTGAGCGTCATTCTTGGTGCAGCTATGACCTTTGGATGGGTTGGTTTACCTATCATGGGTATTTCAGGCTTAGCGATTGGTGGAGGTATAGCTATGTCCGTAACCATCATCACGTTTTTACTAATCTGGGTTTTCGGCGGCTTTAATTTCAAACCTACCAGTCCAATGCCAGACTTGTTAGCCAATGGTAAACAGCTCGTCAATATCGGAATGCCCGCGGCTTTCGAGCAAGCCTTCTTTCAGGGCGGTCTGCTCATCTTTATGGTTTTTTTAGCAGGCTATGGTAATGAGCCTTTTGCTGCTTATGGCATAGGCTTATCGATACTCGGTATCGTTATTGTCGTTGCTTATAGCTTTTCTATCTCAAGCGCTACGCTCGTTAGTCAGCATTTAGGCGCAGGTGACCATCAAGATGCTTATGACGCTGGCTGGAAAACTATGCGCACCTGCCTGTACATAATGATCTCTGGCGGTGTGCTGATGAGTTGGTATGCACGAGAGATCGCCAGCTTTATGATTGCCGATCCCCTCGTTATTCACCACATGGTTCAGTTTACCTATATTTTAAGCGCCTGTTTACCTCTAATGGCCATCGAATTCAGTATGGCTGGCGCTCTTAGAGGCGCAGGTGATACCCGCTACCCGATGAAAGTGACTATATTTAGCATTGCTATAACCCGTATTGTCGCTCCTTGGATAATGGTTACAATGGGTGTAGATGTCGTATGGCTATACGCTACCTCTTTGGCTGATTTTTCGATAAAATCAAGTCTAAATATGCGGCGTTTTCGTAAAAAAGACTGGTTCAAAGGTCATCCCATCAATACTGAGCGATCCTAGTTATGCTTCAACATCCAGCATCACCTGAACAACAATCACGATTTAATCGTCAAATCGCGTACTGGTTGCTAGTATGCGCTGCCGTTATTTTTGGCATGATCTTACTCGGTGGCGTGACGCGTCTAACTAACTCCGGTTTGTCGATGGTCGAATGGAAACCTCTGGCGGGAATTATTCCGCCCTTATCTCTGGCAGACTGGCAAGAAATGTTTCTCAAATACCAGCAATACCCTGAATACCAAAAAACCAACTTCACTATGACCCTAGAAGAGTTCAAGTCCATCTTCATGTACGAGTACTTGCATCGCGTCTTAGGTCGTTTTATTGGGATTCTTTTTGTGTTGCCATTCTTATTGTTCCTCTTTACCAAACGTATAGCACCAGGTTTAACTCCAAGGCTCGTGGCCATGCTGGTATTAGGCGGTAGTCAAGGACTGCTGGGTTGGTACATGGTTAAAAGTGGCTTAGTCGATAACCCCCATGTTAGCCAATACCGTTTGACCGCGCATCTCGGGCTAGCCGTATTCGTCTATGGATTTATTATCTGGACCGCACTAGACCTGCTTGCACCTAAGCGTCCTCAACCAAACCACCTCAGGCGCTTTTCCTTCACCCTAAGCGGGTTGATATTTTTAATGATTCTTTCAGGTGGTTTAGTCGCTGGTACTCGCGCAGGAGTGCCCTATCCGACTTGGCCTTTGATGGGTGACAGCTTTATCCCACCGGGATTATATAGTCTTCAGCCGATCTGGCTTTCAGCTTTTGAAGACATGCTGACGATTCAATTTAATCATCGTATGCTTGCCTATCTCATTGTTTGCCTGGTGCTAACGTTTGCTTACAAAGCTCTTAAGTCTGACCTGCAGGGATCTCTAAGAATTGCCATCTACTGCTTCATTGGTTTGTTATTTCTGCAAGTCAGTTTAGGTATTAGCACTCTGATCTTTTATATTCCAGTGCCTGTTGCTGCCGCCCACCAAGTTTGCGCGGTTGCGCTTTTAACTGCTTCCCTATTCGTCAGTCATTCTTTTACCCATGAATCAGAGCCCAAGGGGCTGTAGTACCTCATAACGTGAGGTCTAGAGCGTGCATTCAATATTGCATCTTGCAAGGAGTCTCAACACCATAGACTCGCCACTAGATGGCTTTGGCGCATCCATTGCATTATTCACAGGATTAATCATGCGAGCTACACTCTTTTTAATAATCTCCTCACTTGCGGTAAATCTTTGGGCTGAAATCACTCCTGACCCCTCAGGGCTTTGGAATACTTTTCATTCGAGGCCATGTTGGGTTTATTTATCAAACCCAAGATTGGCAAAGAGTATCTGGCAAAACTAAGCAATAGACGCTTAATCTTGCGTTGACGCTAAATTAAGTTATATCCTATCCCTACTCGTTCACTCCTTAATGAATTTAAAAAGCACAGAACTATGAACCTAGACTTTTCAGACGATCAAAAATTCCTTCAATCCGAAGCGCAAAAATTTCTTGAAAAAGAACAATCATTGCAAAGAAGCCGAAGTGTATTGGACGCACAGCAAGCATTAGATATCGATTTATGGCAGAAAATTATAGCCATGGGGTGGACCGGAATTAGAATACCAGAGCAGTATGATGGATTGGGTTTAGGTCATCTCGAACTTTGCGTTATCGCAGAGGAACTAGGTCGATCACTCGCTCCAGTCCCGTTCTCATCATCGGTATACCTTTTTACCGAGGCCATTATCAAGTTCGCTAGCAATGAAATAAAACAAGATCTACTACCAAAATTGGTTAACGGAGAATGCATTGGCACAGTGGCTATAACCGAGCAATTACTGGCGCCAACCGCACAAAATATTAATACTACGGCCGTCAACAACGCAGTGTCGGGTACCAAAATTGCTGTTCCCGACGCCGGTATAGCCACCCATGTCATTGTTGTCTGTAATGGCGAAACAGGTATCGAGTTGCGATTGGTTGAGCTGGGTGATGAATGTAGTATCCAAAAACAAGACACCATTGACGACAGTCGAGGTCATTTCTCCATCGACTTTAATAATGCAAGCAGCCAGCTATTAGGGGATCAAGGTGAAGGCTGGACGCTATTACAAAACCTGCTCGACCAAGCGGCTGTCATGTTCAGCTTTGAACAAATAGGTGGCGCTCAAGCGGCACTTGATATGGCGACGAGTTACGCGCAACAGCGGTTTGCCTTTGGTCGTGCTATTGGTTCCTATCAGGCGATTAAGCACAAGCTGGCAGATATGTATATCAAATTAACCCTCGCCAAATCTAACAGCTACTATGGTGCCTGGGCGCTTTCTACTGAATCAGTAGAACTCAATGTAGCAGCTGCTACCGCAAGAGTCAGTGCCACCCAGGCGTTTGATTATTGTTCGCAAGAAAACATACAAACTCATGGCGGTAATGGTTTCACATGGGAGTACGATTGCCATCTTTTCTATCGGCGCGCTAAGTTACTCTCTTTAAATGTCGGCTCCCTTGCAACGTGGAAGGAAAAACTCATCCATGGGTTAGAAAAAGCCCAGCCTGCCAACGTTAATCAAGGGGTCTGATATGAATTTTAATGACAGTGAACAGCAAGCTCAATTTAGAGCCAAATGCAGCGCCTGGTTGCAAGATAATGCACAACTCAAAACACAGGTTGTTAATCATAACCCTCATGGCGAGCCGGGGTCGCAGGACTTCCTAGACGCTGCAAGAAGCTGGCAAAAAAAGAAGTTCGACGCTGGCTGGGCGATGCTGCATTGGCCAAAAATTTATGGTGGTTTAGAGGCCTCACCGCTTGAGAGAATTATTTGGGGCCAAGAAGAAGTAAAGTTTAATGTTCCTCAAGGTATCTATGAAATTGGTCTAGGCATGGCAGGGCCAGTGATGATGCAATATGCCACCGAACAACAAAAGCAACGCTATCTGCCACCCATGGCCGCTGGCGAAGAAATTTGGTGCCAACTATTCTCCGAGCCCTCAGCGGGGTCTGATGTAGCTGGCCTGCGAAGTAAAGCGGTACAAGACGGCGATGACTGGATTATCAATGGCCAAAAAGTTTGGACCTCAGGTGCACAATTTTGTGACTACGGCATCATTGTTGTTAGACACGACCCCAATGTCGATAAACATGCCGGCATGACCTTTTTCTTTGTGGATATGAAATCTTCCGGGATTGATATCAAGCCGATCAAACAGATTACCGGTGGATCATCTTTTAATGAGGTGTACTTTAATGACGTCCGCATCCCAGACAGCCAAAGGCTGGGAGCGATTGGTGATGGTTGGAGGGTCGCTATCACCACCTTAATGAACGAAAGACTCGCTGTGGGTGACGCTAAGGGAGTCGACGCCACTGAGGCCTTTGAGTGGGCTCAGGGTCAGGACGATCATGGGCAAGCTCTAATACAAAATCGTGCGGTGCGAGAGTCCATTGCTGACTGGTACTGTCAGGCAAGCGGCCTTAGAAATACCAAGCTGCGAACCATGTCAGCCCTCTCCAAAGGAGATACACCGGGTCCTGAGGCCTCCATTACCAAGGTAGTCAGTGCTAACAAATTACAGGCCATTGGTAACTTTGGTATCGACTCCCTGGACATGGCGGGCATGTTAAAAACTGAGCTTTCCGATGTTCATGATTTCCACAATGCATGGTTGGGGTCAGCGGGGCTACGAATTGCCGGTGGCACCGATGAGATTTTGAAAAATATTATCGCTGAACGGGTTCTAGGGTTACCACAAGATCCTAGGGCAGACAAAGGCCTGGCGTTTAAAGATATTCCGTCGGGCAGATAGTAGATGGGTATAATCCCAGCAAATGATAAGAACCCGAAAATAGATTAGTAGCATCTTACCTAAAAAACCGATCTGTTTGTTTTTTAATTGAAATAATGTATAGTTTCGCCGACCAGATAACCTGGCGGGGTTTGGACCGGAAAACGCATCTCCCTAAAAGTTAGGCTTTTTGACTAACTAAGACCATAGATCTTCCCAAACTACAAAATAGCGGGTTTAATCAAATATTAATAACCCTCTGCAAACGATTTTATCAATGGAACCTAAGTATGCCCACAATCACCTTCATACAAGCCGACGGTAATAATCAAGAAGTCAACGCTGAAATCGGTAGCAGCCTAATGCAAGCGGCTGTCGATAATGTGGTCGAAGGAATCCTTGCCGAGTGCGGCGGTTCTTGCAGTTGCGCTACCTGCCACTGCTATATCGAAAACAACTGGATAGCCAAAATTGATCCCGCTAGCGAGATGGAAAAGGACTTACTTGAGTGCGTTACCGAGCCAAAAGACAATAGTCGCCTGTCCTGTCAAGTCATCATAACCGATGCCCACGATGGTTTAACGGTACACCTGCCCACATCACAGTTTTAATAGGCTCAACCTTATACCCCTCTAATCTAATATCCACCATATAAAGCTCTTTGATAAGCGTCTGTTTTGCAAAAAACATCCTATCAAAATCAGTAGCATCATCTCACGCTTGATTTCTCTTGCTTGGCGCTGAAACCTCCATCAAACCTCAAGTATCAAAACTCCCCTTAAAACCATCATGTTTGTTTTTTTCTACAAACGATGTATAGTTTACTCAACCTAAAATCAAACTAACTAAAGGTTCATCTCCATGCCATACCAAGAGGATTTTCTGCTAAGGGCCTACCGCTCGATGAGAACCATTCGCGAGTTCGAAGAACGCTGTATCAAAGAGTTCATGGGAGGTAATATTCCCGGCTTCGTTCATGCATCTAACGGTCAAGAGGCTATTGCTGTAGCAGCCTGTATTGATCTTAGCGACAGTGACATAATTGGTAGCACTCACCGCGGTCACGGTCACTGTATCGCCAAAGGCTGTGACGTCGGTGGAATGATGAAAGAGGTCATGGGCCGATCTACCGGCCTGTGCAAAGGTAAAGGTGGCTCCATGCATATTGCCGATATCGATAAAGGCATGCTAGGAGCTAACGCGATTGTTGGCGGCGGCCCGCCACTCGTAAACGGTGCTGCCCTGGCAGCTAAGACCTTGGGTACTAAAAATGTCGCTCTGTCGTTCAACGGTGATGGAAGCGCCAATCAAGGCACGACCATGGAGGCGATGAATATGGCCGTTGTTTTACAGCTTCCTCATATATTTATTTATGAAAACAACGGTTACGCTGAAGGTACTGCTGCTAACTATGGTCTTGGCTGCGACAGCCTGACAGACCGAAACGCCGGCTTCGGTATGCCGGCTGAATACGTTGATGGAAACGACTTCTTTGCAACGTATGACGCCATCAAGGTTGCGACTCAACGGGCTCGCGATGGCGGTGGCCCTACTTCTATTGAGGCCAAGTGTGTCCGCTTTGACGGCCACTTTATTGGTGACCCACAGCTTTACCGCGGCGAAGATGAAGTTAAAAATGCCCGTAAAACCGAGGACTGCTTAAAAATATTCCGCGCTCGAGTCATTAAAGAAGGCTGGTTAAAAGCCGCGACTATGAATGCGATAGATAAGGAAATCGTAGCCGAAATAGAAAAAGCTGTTGCGGATGGTCTAGCTGCCCCGCGCCCAGATCCCTCCACGGACCTTTTGTCCGATGTCTACAGTTCATACTAAGGGTACCGAGATGACTACTAATTCTAATGATGCAAAAATAGGCGGTAAGACCTCAATCAAGGCTTACCGTGAAGCCCTCAATGATGCCATTCGTGAAGAGATGCGCCGGGATCCAACTGTTATAGTTCTCGGTGAAGAAGTCTCCGGTGGCGCTGGCTGTGACGGCCAAGACGATGCCTATGGTGGTGTTTTTGGTGTAACTAAAGGTCTGATGCCAGAGGTCGGTCGAGAGAGAGTGATCGATACCCCTATTTCTGAAGCAGCCATTATTGGTGCCGCCGCCGGCGCTGCCAACAATGGTCTCCGCCCAATCGCTGAACTGATGTTCTTTGACTTTATTGGCGTGTCCTTCGACCAGATCTTTAATCAAGCTGCTAAGTTTCGCTATATGTTCGGCGGCAAATCCAAAACTCCAATGGTAATTAGAGGAACAGTGGGCGCTGGTTGGAGAGCAGGCGCTCAGCATTCCAGTATACTCCACTCGGTTGTTACCCATATTCCTGGCCTGAAAGTAGTGATGCCGAGCAATGCCTACGATGCCAAAGGCTTGATGGTGCAAGCGATTCGCGATGAGGATCCTGTGATCTTTCTCGAGCATAAAGTCATGTACAACAATGAGTGTGAAGTGCCAGACGAGCAGTATGCCATACCTTTTGGTGAAGCCGCGTTCCCTCGCCAAGGTAAAGATGTCACTATCGTTGCTATCTCTAACATGGTCACTCATGCCATTGCTGCGGCAGATATTTTGGCGAAAGAGGGGATCACCTGCGATGTTATTGATCCTCGCACCGTTTCACCACTGGATGATGAGGCGATTCTTGAGAGTGTCGAAGTTACTGGCAGATTGGTTGTGGTCGATGAAGGCAATCCTCGCTGCGGCCTAGCCTCTGACATTGCCGGTATCGTTGCTGAGAAAGGCTTCTTTAGCCTCAGAGCTCCAATTCGTACCGTGACTGCACCACATACGCCGGTTCCTTTTGCCCCTGAGCTGGAAGATGCTTACGTTCCCAATGTCGATAAAGTTCTTGCCGCTGTTCGGGACGTACTGGGAGCCTAATGATGACCAATAAAATCAAGCCGATCAGTATGCCCAAATGGGGCATGGAAATGTCTGAAGGTGAAATCAATACCTGGCATGTCAAAGTAGGTGACCAAGTCAACATTGAGGATGATCTGGTCGATGTTGAGACCGCGAAAATCGTCAACACAGTCACCGCTGCAGATAGCGGTATTGTGAGGGCTATACTTGCCCAACCAGGCGAGACACACAATATCGGTGGTCTTCTGGGTGTCCTTGCTTCTGCTGATATCAGCGAAGATGATATTCAAGCGTTTATAAGTAGTTATCCCAGTAATAGCGAAGCAGTAGTTATAGAAGAGGCGCCGATCATGTCCGAAGTTGCAAATGAATCTGTAGCACCAGCTGAGAAACAGCTCAGTAATCTAGATCTACTAGCTGGAGGTGCAGATGATAGCCACGTGCCGGCATCACCAGTAGCCCGTCGCTTGGCCGGAGAATATGGTGTTAATCTCAATAATATTATCGGTACGGGTCGCCACGGGCGCGTATCCAAAGGCGACCTAGAGGCGGCCGTAACCGCCTCGGGTGGCCTATTAATTGGAACTAATAATTCAATACCTAGCAAAACTCAGAGCGGTGATGATAGCCAAGTTAAGGCGACCCCAGTTGCGCGACGCCTGGCTGAACAGCTAGGTATCAACCTACTAGAATGCCGTGTTAGCGGTAACCGTGGGCGTGTGTGCAAGGCTGATGTTGAGGCTACGGCCGCAATGAAAAATAGATTGCCGACGCAATCAACTGTTGCTGCGCCGGTACATGGCAGTTCTGAGTCTCAGACTATTAGCGGCATGCGTAAGACTATTGCTTCTCGTCTGCAGGCATCTAAACAGACCGCACCGCACTACCGTGTGCACATTGATGCCGAGCTAGATAACCTGCTTGCCACACGCAAGCAGATCAATGATGTCAACACTGCCACCAAAGTCTCGGTAAATGACTTTATTATTAAAGCCTGTGCCAGTGCGCTAGTAAGAGTGCCGGCAGTCAACGTGCAGTTTGATGGCGAGCAAATCACCTACTTTGAAGATGCCGATATCTCTGTTGCGGTTGCCATCAAAGATGGCTTGATTACACCTATTATCGCTGAGGCCAACAAAAAGGGTTTAGAGAGTATTTCCAGTGAGATGCGTGACCTATCTACAAGAGCCAAGCTCAATCGCCTAAACCCTGAGGAATTTCAAGGGGGGAGTTTCTGTATCTCCAATCTGGGCATGTATGGTATTAAGCAGTTCGACGCTATCATTAATCCACCCCAAGGTGCCATTTTAGCCGTGGGTGCCGGGGAACAGCGGGCTGTTGTTAAAAATGGTGCACTGAGTGTTGCAACCGTTATTAGCCTGACACTGTCCAGTGACCATCGTATTATCGATGGCGCTGTAGCGGCACAGTTTATGTCTGTTCTTAAGGGTTTCTTGGAGCAGCCGGCAACTATGCTGGTATAAGAGGTGACGGTGAGTATGGAGCAATATGACCTTATGGTAGTGGGTGGTGGCCCCGGCGGATATGTGGCTGCCATTCGCGCTGCCCAGTTAGGCTTTAAAACGGCATTGGTAGAAAAGCAGCACCTCGGTGGAGTCTGCTTAAACTGGGGCTGCATACCGACCAAGGCTCTGCTGCGTGGTGCAGATATAGCCCACACCTTAAAAGAAGCCGCGCACTTCGGCTTTACTATCGACAACCTTAACTTCGACATTAATAAATTGGTTCAGCACAGTCGTTCTGTGGCAGATAAATTGAGCCAGGGTGTCGCTTACCTGATGCAGAAAAATAATATTGCTGTGATTGATGGGACCGCAACTGTGGCAGGCAAATGCCGTATTGACGTCAGCTATGAAGGTGACGTCACCCAGTACAGGTCGAACCATATTATCCTTGCTACTGGCGCTCGCGCGAGGAATCTTCCCAATATCGAAATTGATGGTGATCTCATCTGGGGGGCGCGCGAGGCTATGACCCCCTCGTCTCTTCCTGGAAGCCTTCTGGTCATCGGCGGGGGCGCAATAGGAGTAGAATTTGCCAGTCTCTATAATGATCTCGGCACTGATGTGACCTTGGTCGAAGCTACTGAGCGCATTATTCCGTCAGAAGATTCTGAAATTTCAGCTCTTGCAGAAAAGGCCTTCCAGCAACGAGGTATCAAGGTGCTGACAAGCACTCTGGTCGAATCTGTTGAAGGTGCTAGAGCACAAGCCCGAGCATTCATTAAAGGTCCTAATGGAGAGCATCAGATAAAATTTGATCAGGTGATCCTCGCCGTCGGTATCAGGGGCAACATTGAAGGTCTCGGCCTTGAAAAACTGGACGTAAAAACCGAAAACAGCTTTTTAGTTGTTGATCAATTTGGCAAGACCAATCTGGCCGGGTTATACGCTATTGGCGATGTCGCTGGCGCGCCTTGGCTTGCGCATAAAGCCAGTCATGAAGCTATTATTTGTGTAGAAAATATTGCTGGCATTGACGATGTTAAACCTTTAAATAAGGCTCATGTGCCAGGCTGTACATATTGCCGCCCACAAATTGCCAGCGTAGGCCTTACCGAAGCACAGGCTAAAGATAAGGTCCGCAGTATCAGAGTAGGGCGATCTAATCTTAGTGCTAATGGCAAGGCGTTAGCTATCAATGAAGGGCAAGGCTTGGTTAAAACCATTTTTGACGCCGACAGTGGCGAACTTTTAGGCGCCCACATGATTGGGCCAGAAGTCACTGAACAAATTCAGGGTTTTGGCATTGCTCAACAGCTCGAAGCTACAGAGCACGAACTAATCCAAACCATCTACGCCCATCCAACAGTTTCCGAAAGTATGCACCAGTCTGTCTTGGACAGTCTTGGTCTTGCTATCCATCAATAGGATATATGTATGAGCCAGCACGTTCCAATGCACGAAGGTCTGTTCACCTGGCCGTCCAGAAAGCCTCAGTTGTTGGGTAGTCGCTGCAACCAATGCTCAGAGGCCTCCTTCCCCGCCCAGCCCGACTGCCGCAACTGTGGCTCACGTGATACAGATATTGTTGAATTAGGCGATCGCGGGACATTATGGACCTGGACGATCCAGACATTTATGCCTAAACAGCCCTACCACAGCGATGAAACAGCTGAGACATTTCGTCCCTATGGTGTAGGCTATGTTGAAATGCCTGGTGGTGTGCGAGTCGAGGCTCGCCTGCAAGCCAATAGTCCTGAGGATTTGCAGATTGGCATGCCCATGCAATTAGATATTATCCCATTTCGTACTGAAGAAAACGGGGAGCAAAAAATGACATTCAGTTTTAGCCCAGTGATGGAGACATAGATCATGGATGTAGCAATTATAGGTATAGGGCTTCATCGCTTCGGCCGTTCACCCGATATGACTGGTATGCAACAGGGAGCTTCAGCTGTGCGTGCCGCCCTCACCGATGCCGGCCTTTCCTGGCAGGATATGCAGTTTGCCTATGGTGGTAGTCAGGATGCTGGCAACGCCGATGCACTCGTCAATGAGCTTGGTCTAACTGGTTTACAGTTCACCAATATTTGGAACGGCTGCGCCACAGGTGGTAGCTCTCTCCACGCCGCCTACAGTGCTATTAAATCTGGCGAGTACGATGTGGGTGTTGTCGTCGGTTTCGACAAGCATCCCCGAGGCGCATTTAATCCCCAACCAAAAGAATGGGGTCTGGATGACTGGTATGGCGAAACCGGATTAATGCTAACAACACAGTTTTTTGCCCTTAAAACACAACGCTATATGCATGACCATGGTATTACCGAAGATGCCTTGATTCGCGTGTCAGAAAAAGCCTTTAACAATGGCTCATTGACTCCTACCGCTTGGCGTCAGCAAGCGTTCAGTTATGAAGAGATTGCCAACTCGGCAATGGTTAGCCATCCACTTCGTAAATATATGTTTTGCAGTCCCGCTGAAGGTGGCGCTGCACTAATTATTTGCAATGCTGATAAAGCTCATCAGTACAGTACCAATCCTCTATTCCTGAAAGCTGCCGCGGTGCGTACACGCCACTACGGCAGCTTCGAAGTCTTCGCCCCGTCGCAGGCTATGACTGTAGCCGATGCGCCTACAGTAACGGCATCCAATGCCGCGTTTGAGGTAGCCGGCATAGGCCCCGAAGATATTGACGTGATCCAGCTACAAGATACGGATAGTGGCACCGAAATTATGCATATGGCAGAGAATGGTTTCTGTGACCATGGCGAGCAAGAAAAATTACTACGCGAGGGGGCCACTGGAATCAACGGCCGTATGCCTATTAATACCGATGGTGGTTGCCTAGCAAATGGCGAGCCTGTTGGGGCATCCGGACTGCGCCAGGTCTATGAAGTTTGTGTGCAGTTACGTGGCGAGGGTGGCGCACGGCAAGTGCCTAACCAACCCAAGGTCGGCTACACTCATGTCTATGGTGCACCAGGCATCAGCGGCGTTAATATTATCACCAAATAATTAAAATTATGAGCAGGAGTAACTTTTATGTCTGAACTAATTAAAGTAAAACAACAGGGTGAAGCTCGCTGCGAAGGCCTGAGCTACCAGGATCTTCTCAACGACGAGACTATCGAAGTGCCGGCATACCTGCGGGAAAATACCAATCCCTTTATGGGTGATGACGATTTAGATGTGGCGCGCTGGGTTGATCGTGATTTTCATGAGCAAGAAAAGAAGAAGCTATGGCCCAAGGTCTGGCAAATGACCTGTCGAGAAGAAGACATTCCTGAAATCGGCGACCATCATGTTTACGAAATCGTAGACCAATCGATTATTGTTACCCGCACCGGTGAAAATGAAATTAAAGCTTTTATTAACTCCTGTTTGCATCGGGGCCGTATACTGCGCGACTGCGATGGCCATGCCGAAGAGTTTGTCTGTCCATTTCATGGCGCGACATGGAGTATTAAGGGCGAGTTTAAAGCTATACCTTGTAAGTGGGACTTTAGCCATTTAGACCAGAAAGATATGAGCCTACCTCAGGTCAAAGTCGGTATCTGGGGCGGTTTTATCTTTATTAATTTCGATGAGAACTGCGTTCCTCTGGAAGACTACTTAAGTCCCCTACCAGAGCACTTCGCGCGCTTCCCTCTGCATGACTATTACAAAGGCGCTCATGTTGAGCGTGTGGTTCAGTGCAACTGGAAAGTCGGTGCCGAGGCCTTTATGGAGTCATTTCACACGTTGGAAACTCATAGTGAGATTCTCACCTTCACCGGTGATGCTAACTCCCAGTACGACACCTTTGGAGATCATGTGAGTCGTTCAGTTACTCCTATGGGTGTGGCAAGCCCCCATAGGCCTGATGTAACAGCTGAAGAGACCATGCTCGATATTCTTGTGCTGTCGGGCCGTATGGCAACCGATAGCGCTGAGGGCCATGAAGTGCCCAAGGGCGTTACCGCGCGGAGCTATGTGGCAGAGACCAACCGTGAGATGTTTGGCGACATTATTGGTCAGCCTCTGGATGATGCAACCCAGTCCGAACTGGAAGACGCGATACTCTATATGCTGTTCCCCAATACTCAGGTATGGATTGGTTACCATGGCAATATTGTCTATCGCTTCCTACCTAATGGTGATGATCACAGCAGCTGTATCTTCGAAACCATGATTCTGATGCGCTACCCAAAGGGTACAAAGCGTCCAGAGCCAGCGATGAAAAATACTCTGCGCCCAGATCAAGCCTTTAGCGAAGCCCCAGAAATTGGCGCCCTAGGCCCCGTATTCGATCAGGATGATAGCAATATGGCAGCAGTACAAAAAGGCATGATTGCATCAAGGAAGGGGGCGGTAAGTCTGGCAAGTTATCAGGAAAGTCGGATTCGTCATCTGCACCAAACAATAGACAAGTATCTCAAGGCCTAAGACTTTGTATCGCCGGGTTTTAGATTTTCTTAGCCCGGCAAGCTTGTTACCTACTCTCCCGTTATGAGATTTCTATGGTCACTATAATAGACACGCTGATCCCCGCAGCAAATATCACTGACAACCAATCTGTGGCTATCGCTCTAGATGGGAAAGATATTCTTATCTGTAAAGCTAACAGTGAATATTATGCGGTCGATAATCAATGTACCCACCAGAGGGCAAAGCTGACTGAGGGTCGCATCAGAAACTGTTTTCTGTCCTGTCCACTGCATGGCGTGCGATTTGACTTACGTACTGGAAAGCCCATGGGAGAACTAACAAAAGTACCACTGAAAACCTATGACATTAGCGTGTCCGATGATGGCAACCTGCATATTGATCTGGATTAATCATGAAAATGAATCGTCAAGTTGTTCTCGCCTCTTATGTGAGTGATGCCGCCAAGCCAGAAAATTTCGCCATGTCCGAGAGTGCGATTCCAGAGCCTGGAGAGGGTGAGTTTTTGTTGCGCAATATGTATTTGTCCATGGAGCCTGCGATTCGAGGTTGGGTGGATGGCAAGGCCAACTATTTCGAACCAATCCCAATCGGTGGAGTGATTCGAGGGCCTTCTGTAGGGCAAGTGGTTAAGTCCTGCAATCAAGATTTTGTTGAGGGTGATCTTGTATATGCCCTCAATCATTGGGAAGATTATTCCATTTGCCATAGCGAAGCCATATTGCTCGAAAAGCTGAAGCCAGAGACTGGAATACCCATCTCATACTATGTCGGCTCTCTTGGCGGTGCTGGGGCCACTGCATATATCGGCTTACATGAAGTAGGCCAGATTCAAGCAGGGCAAACGGTCGTCGTCAGTGCGGCGGCAGGTGCTACCGGTAGTATGGCCGGACAAATAGCTAAGCTCTGTGGCTGCACAGTCATAGGTATTGTTGGCAGTGATAAAAAAGCGAAGCTGATTGTGGATAAATTTGGTTTTGATGCCGCGATTAACTACAAAAATGATGATGTTACCAAGTCCGTCATGGCCATTGCATCAGAAGGTGCGGATATTTATTTTGATAATGTCGGTGGTCCAATTCTGAATGCGATGCTCCCCGCTATGAAAGTTTATGGGCGTATTATCGGTTGCGGGATGATTTCTGACTATAATCGCACAGATAATCCAAATCCAATTACCAATCTTTGGGAAATGGTCTCGCGGCAACTGACCATGCAGGGATTTCTTTTGCCCTCCTATCAGAAAAAGGTACCCGCAGCTATGGCGAAACTTGAGGAGTGGATCCGAGCAGGAGAGATTAACGTGATCGAAAACATTACAGAGGGCTTTGTTAATACTCCTAAGGCATTTTGCGATTTGATGTCCGGCAACACAGTAGGGAAAGCTCTGGTTAAAATAGACTAACTCTAACTTGGGCCTGTCACTATTGGTCTGGTCCTGCCGATTATTTTAGTATTATTAACACCTTGTAGCGAACTTGTCCGCAGAGGCAGCCTCCCTCTCTTAGCTCTGCACTCATTATCCTCTCCTGTAAATATAGTTGTGCCTCTTAGTTGTTACTGAGAGAGCCATCAACAGTAAACCCTGAGCCAGTTACAAATGAAGCCTCCTCGCTAGCCAAATAAACTGCCATGGACGCAACATCTTCTGGCTCGCCGATACGGCCAATCGGATGCATGGCCTTGTAGCTATCCATCAGGGCTTCACCATTGTCCACCTGACTGATCACCTTTTCTAACATCTGGGTCTGAATAACGCCCGGATTGATTGAGTTAACATTGATGCCATAGCCACTGCGGGCGCAGTGCAAGGCCACGGACTTGGTCATCATATCGACACCAGCCTTGGAGGCATTATAAGCAACAAGCTCGGCTTGGGGTCTGAAGGCAGAAACCGAGGCCATATTTATAATTGAACCTCCGCCGTCACTTTTCATTGCCTTGATCGCACCCTGGCAGCCTAAAAAGCAGCTCCGTACGTTGATCGCCATAGTTTTATCCCAGGTATCTACGTCAAGTTGCTCGATATTCCCCATCAATGTAACACCGGCAACGTTAACCATGATGTCTAGGCCGAAAAACCTGTCCGCAGCAACTGCGAAGACTCGATCCCAATCCGCTGGCACTGACACATCATGGTGCACGAACTCACAATTTAGACCTAGAACCTCTGCGGCAGCAATACCTCCAGGATTATCTATGTCGGTGATAATAACCCTCGCACCTTCGGCAATAAATCGCTTAGCAATACCATAACCGATACCAGTAGCGCCTCCAGTAACAATGGCTCGCTTACCCGATAGCCTTTTCTGTGACATAGGTCTACACCTTAAGCATTAACTTACCAGTGTTACTGCCGTCAAAGAGTTTATGGAAGGCAGTCAGCGTATTATCAAAACCATCAACAATTTCGTACTTAAACTGAATCTTATCTTCGGTGAGCAACTGAGCGAGAGCGCCCGCACCAGTCTCAAACTGCTCAAAGTAGTTGCTGACCAAAAAGCCTTTTACTACAGCACTTTTTGCTAGCACCTGCCACCAGTTATAGGGACCAGGAACTGGCTCTGAGGCATTATAAGTAGAGATAGATCCACAAAACACGATGCGCGCATTGCTGTTAATATTCAGTAACGCAGCGTCTAGAATCTCACCACCCACATTGTCAAAGTAGACATCAACCCCATCCGGGCAGGCCGCGGCAATCGCAGCACTAAGGTTACCCGACTCAGTTTTGTAATTAATTACCGCATCAAAGCCCAGATCATCCATTAGCCACTGGCATTTATCATCGGTGCCGGCCATACCCACCACATGACAACCCATATTCTTTGCCAGCTGCCCTCCCAATGAACCAACTGCGCCGGCGGCAGCGCTCATAAGCAAGGTATCTCCCGCCTTTAGCTCAGCGGTATCATGAATACCAAAGTAGGCGGTAAGACCAACAGCACCAAATACACTTAAATAGTAATGCAGAGGGAATTGATTATCTTGAGGCACCTTAGTTAGAAAGTAGCCGTCGGACAGACTATACTCTTCCCAACCATTGAGGCCATAAACCATATCCCCAGCGGAAAAATCAGGATGCTTACTATCAACTACAGTACCTACCGTTGAACTACGAATTACATCGCCAAGCACTATAGGCGGCATGTAACTTGGCACATCGTCCATCCAGCCGCGAATAGCAGGGTCTAGAGAGAAATACTCATTTTTAATCAGTAACTGTCCCTCGGCTAAGCTATAAACCTCAACAGTTCTAACCTTAACGTCGCTATCGGTGGTAGGCCCTTTTGGGCGCTGGTGGAGGTAGTATTGCTTATACTGAATTAACATAGTTTTTCCCGTTTTCATTGTAATTAGTTGCGGAACTACGATGCATCTCATCGAAGGCCAAAATGTGAGATTTAAGGTACCCTTTTAACAATAAAAAATCAACTGAGATTGTTTTTCTGAACCCCTGTCATGTATAGTTGTTCACACGTTCAATAATACTATCAAGGGGATTATTATGCCTTTTTCAGGATCAACTGAAGACCGTCTTGCCATCCGCGAACTTATGGACATCTACGCTGATGCTGTAAACCAGCGAGATACTGAACTCTGGGCCTCCACATGGTCTGAAGGTTCCAATTGGAAGCTTCCGGTCATACCGGGTATGGAAGATATTAGTGGCAAAGAGAATATTGTTACAGCCTGGCAGGGCGGCATGTCCATGTTTCCCTTTATTTTTATGTCCATTTCCGTTGGCAACATTCAAGTCAGTGGCGACACCGCCACCGCTAGATCCTATACATCAGAAGTCGGCACTACTCTAGAGGGTGAGGAAATTCGACCTAGAGGTCAGTATGACGATCAATTGGTCAAAATTGATGGCCAATGGTTTTTCAAAGAGCGTATTTTTAACACCATGTATGGTGAATAAGCCATGTCACTAAAGGAACTATAATGACTGTACTAATTAATGGAACCGTAAACTTCAATCCTGAAGATGCTATAAAAGTACTACCAGAAACCGCGCAGCTGATGGCGGAAACACGCCTCCAAAAAGGCTGCCGTCACTATGTCTGGAGTATTGATCCCGCAGTCCCGGGAAGGATTTATGTACATGAAAATTGGGAATCTGTGGAGCATCTACGCGCTCATCTTGCCAGCCACTTTTACACCGATATGCTGGCGATACTCTATAACTACGAAATTCTGGACACTGATATCATCAAGTACAGCGTTGACCATTCCGAGCCAGTTTATGACGATACGGGAACGGCTCGTGCTGATTTCTTTATGAGATAAACGCTAAAGTATAAGTCTGTTCCACTATGGTAGGCTCTGCCATCTGAGGGGTAGCCAGTTCAATGCTCAGTATCACCTCAACTTTAAGCGGATCAATGGGCAGTGGACAATAAAGTCATTGCTCGGAAGAGGATTGAGAGCGAGCGAATAGGCGCCTCAATCAAAAGCACAGCAGTCCTCAAGTTAACTAAGTCCATGAGCCCTGCGCAGCCGATTCCCCACTAGATCTACGCCCTCGCGAGCCGCTTCAAGCAAGCCAGCCAGTGAAAAAAACGCGTGGGTAAGGCCGTCAAAACGACGCATCTCAACCTTAACTCCCGCCGCCGCCATGCGCTCAGCATAAGCCTCACCCTCATCCCGTAATGGATCAAATTCAGCCGTGATAACTAGGGCCGGTGGCAGGCCAGAAAGGTCTAGCTCCATCAATGGGCTAGCTAGTGGATGTTTGCGTCGTTCAACATCGGGGCAGTAATGATCCCAGAACCAGGTCATCATCGCCTTGGTTAGCAAATAACCCTCGGCATTATCTTGGAAAGAAGTACTACTCATACTAGGTTCGGTAATTGGATAGAGTAACAACTGCAGTGCAAAATTGGGCCCTTTACGATCGCGCGCCATCAGCGCAACAGCGGCAGCCAGATTGCCGCCAGCGGAATCACCACCAATACTGATGGGACCAGTTTTCGCTCCAAAATCGACGCCATAGATAGATGCCCAACAGGACACCGCATAACAGTCTTCTGGCGCAGCGGGAAACGGGTGCTCTGGCGCTAGTCGATAGTCGACTGCCACTACGATACACCCCGATGCAATACAAATCTCACGACAATCCGCATCATGGGTAATAAGATTCCCGATCACCCAACCGCCACCATGGAAATGCACATGCATCGGCGCTGGCATAGCATGAGGCCTATAGATACGCACAGGAATACTCCCTGCGGGCCCATCCACCAGTATATCTTCAACAGAATGAACGGCGACCGTCGGAGGTACCGACTGTGATTCTGTATAAATAGCTCGACTCTCAGCCACCGGTAATTCATGGTACTCTGGGGCCCCAGATTCGGCCATTGCGGCCAAAATAGCGGCAGTCGCGGGTTCTAATGGCATCGTTTTAACCCCTATCTCTAGACTTCGTTGATTTGAATATTTATTGTTAACCTAATTACCTCGGTCCTTATACGTACGAAAATAAGTTTTTCCCACAAAAAGATCCAACAACAAGTCCTTGCCCATTACAAGAAAACCTTCCGCACTCAGTGAGAAAGGTTTTGGCGTATCGAAAGAAATTTCTCTCTGGTAACTACAATTTAATTAAACACTTTCCTAAATTATTCCCAGCCAGCATATCGATAAAGGCTTGCCCTGCCGATTCAACACCCTCAGACCAATTGACCGGACTCACCAATGAATCGGACTTAAGCATCGCAGTGATATATTCAACCGCCTCTGGATAGCGATCGACATAGTCAGAGAACATAAAGCCTTCGGCTCTTGCCCGTTTGGTAATCAACTCCCACATATTGCCAACCGGTTCATGGCCGCCCTCTCTCTCGTATTGTGAAACAGCACCACAAAGGATAATTCGGGAATTTTCTGCCAGTTGACTTAGCATACTGCTGAGCATTGCGCCGCCCACATTGTCATAGACGATATCCATACCTGCTGGGGCCGCTTTGTGTAACTGCTCATCAAACGGGACAGAGGATTTATAATCAATAACCTGGTCATAGCCCAAGGTATCTAGCAGCCAGTTGCATTTGGCTGTTCCACCGGCGATACCCACAGTGCTGCAGCCCTCAGCCTTAGCTATCTGTCCTGCGATGCAACCAATTCCACCAGCAGCAGCATTAATGACAAAAACGTCGCCTGACTTAGGCTGACCGATATCCATAATACCAAAATAGGCTGTCATTCCAGAGGGACCTAAGCTACAAAGGTACTCATGCAATTCCAGAGCAGGATCTGGCTCAATAATACTCATTAAATCTGAACCATCGGCAATACTATATTGCTCCCAAGCCGTTCGGCCCATAACGATACTTCCTTCAGGGTATTCTGCATTACGAGACTCAATTCCCCTACCCATAATAATACTCTGCACGGGTTCACCCAATGGCATTGAAGCCAGATAATTATCTCCTGAGCCATCATTCATCCATTGGCGAAAGCCTGCATCCAAGGATAAATAGATGTTCTTGATCATAAACTCACCATCCTTGATACTACCGAGTGGTTGACTATGAACTTCAAAATCATTCGCTACCAAATGTTCGGCAGGACGCCGAGCGAGCAATACACGTGTATTCATCTCCGTCATAAGCTTATTCCATAAATATTGTCATGTTCGTGATGACAGTAGATAATTCCAAAAACTGTCGCCTTAAGTAACAATGGTACATCAGCTACTTACTTAGGTAAATAACAAACATGTTTGACGGTTTTTATTGACTGACTATAGGTGCCAAAGTAATATAAGTAGACACAGTCAAACAAGAAATTGACCCACGACGAGCCTCTGCTAAGATTAATCTCAACTCGGGGATAGCTAGGCTGAAATCGTACAATGGAGACGTTGAATGGCAACTACAACAGCACAGAATTTTTCCGACCACCTAGAAATACAGCAGGTGATTAACCTTTACGCTTCCGCCATCGATAAGCACCAATGGTCCGCACTAGAAAGTGTATTTACGGAAGATGCCGAAGCTAACTTTATAGGCTTAGGTATCTTCGAGGGGCGCCAAGCTATCGCCGACCTTATTTCCGCCGTTCTTACCCAATGCTCGGTAACGCAGCATCTGCTGGGTAATATTAATATTGAGGTCAATGGTGATATAGCTACAGCGACCTGTTATCTGTCAGCCCTGCATGTCGGATTGGGCGACTACGCCTCAGACATAATGACTGTCTGGGGAGAGTATAGCGACAGGCTAGTCCGTACGGCTGATGGCTGGCGCATTGCTCATCGAACATTGACATCCCTGCATTCAACAGGTGATATTGGACTCGACGGTTAGGCGGTATTTTTTAACTCGCATGCCTCCCAATTAATGCTTAAAAATATATTAATAATAGAAAGCGAGTGCTTAGAAATGGTAGATTTGCATTCACACCACGACATTGGAGCGCCCAGACAAAAGATTTAGTAATATTGAAGTTGGGCGTATCGACATTCAAGGCAGCGGTGTTGGCATTATTCGCCATCTGTACAATGTAGGGTTTGATGAAATATCGATGCCTGCACAATAGACCGAAATAGGTAATACTAACCTTACATCACGAAGGATTTAACCATGTTAGCTATCTCCGCAAGAATTGAACTAGCTCCCGAAAATACCGTCGCATATGTAGCTGCTGCGCAAAAAATCATCGTACCAACCCATGAAGAAGCTGGGTGCCTACTCTATAGCATTGCGGTTGACATCAATCATTCAAATGTTATCTGGATCACCGAGCAGTGGGAGAGTGAAAGTGCCTTAATAGCTCATCTGAGCATGCCCCATATTATTGAGTTTCTGGCCTTCTGCGGCACCGTCGACATTACAGATATGAATGTTATTAAATTTGATGTGTCGGCTGCTGGACCCCTCGAACTTCCAGAGAGCTAATACCCAAACCAGTTAAGGACTATTAAACATGACTATTACTGAGAACTATAATCGCATTGTTGCCCGCATTATTGATGACGTTAACAATAACACCACAGATCAAGCCGAAGGCACTCTAACAGTACCATCAAAAGCCTATACTGACCCAGATCTCTGGCAACAGGAAATGGACCTGATCTTCAAAAAGGTTCCCGTTTTTGTGGCCTTGACCCAAGAAATCCCCAATGCCGGCGATTACAAAACCTTTCAGTTTTTAGATAAACCACTGCTGATTACGCGTCTGAAAGACGGTACTGCTAGGGTGATGCTTAATGTATGCTCTCATCGAGCCATGACAGTCGCCACAGAACCCTGCGGTAACAAGTCTCGCTTTACCTGCCCTTACCACGGCTGGATGTATAGTAATGATGGCGTGCTCCGCGGTGTGGCTGATCAGGAGAAGTTTGGTGATTTTGACAAGCAAACCAATGGTTTAACCCAACTTCCGGTCTATGAGCGTGGCGGTATGATATTTACCGTTCTCGAGCCCGATGGCGAGGTTGATTTTGACGACTTTCTCGGCGGCATGATGGAAGATATTAGCCGCCTGGGTATGGAAAACTGGCATTTCTGCGGCCAGCGTAAGGTCAACGGCGCCAACTGGAAGGTGGCCTACGACGGTTATCTTGAGGGTTATCATTTTGCCGCGGCCCATCCAGAAACCATCGCCCTGCGCACTTACTCTAATGTTATGCAGTTTGATTCCTATGGACCCCATACATTAATCTGCTTCCCTCATCTGGCGATTAAAGACAATCTCGCCGATGTAGCACCAGAGGATTACCATAAGCACGAGAGCAATGGTTATGACTGGATTCGCACGCTGTTTCCCAATATCTCGTTGTTTGTAGCGCCGGAGATTACGTTGATCAGCCAGATTATTCCTGGTCCGCTCCCCAATCAGAACACCACCTACATAAGCTTTATTCACCCGACCAAGCCGGACGGAGAAAATGCCGAACTACAGGGCATGATGGACTTCTTTCAGGAGGTAGTAGATGTCGAAGACTACCAAGTGGGACTGAAGATTCAGAAAGGCCTGGAAGCTAATGCCCATGCTAATGTGACTTTCGGACGCAACGAGGCGGGCAATCAGCTATTTCACAAGTGGGTTGAATGGTATCTCGCCAAAGACCCCTCGGCCCCAAAACCGAA
Source organism: Porticoccaceae bacterium (assembly GCA_018654575.1). Lineage (GTDB taxonomy): Bacteria > Pseudomonadota > Gammaproteobacteria > Pseudomonadales > Porticoccaceae > HTCC2207. Next base: position 732 of record JABILI010000039.1, on the reverse strand, counting down.
GCTGTAGGCGAATTAAATTAGCAATATTAAAGGTGCACAATGAATATTCACGACAATCGCGCAGGCAGAATCAATTGTTTACTAATCGCTGGTGGCGTCTGGCATGATATAGACTATGCCCGGTTAGAATTATTGAAATTACTATCAGAAGATGACCGTTTTCGGGTTCGAGTTTTTGAAGATTATGAGAATCTGCAAGCTATCGAAGAAGCAGACTTTATTGTCAGCTATACCTGTAATGTTGTGCCCTCTCTCGGAGCGCAGGAAGCACTTAAAGCCTGGGTCGAAAGAGGTGGTCGCTGGTATGCGCTCCACGGTACGAATTCTATCATCCGCTTAATGTCGAGTGGGCTTTATGGCACCCCGGATTGGGCTCCACTATTTGTAGAAACACTCGGATCCATGTTTCGCTCTCATCCTCCCATTGCTCCTTATGAGGTATCAATTGCTGACCCAGATCATCCGCTAGTGCGGGGTATTGAGCCATTTGAATCTGACGATGAACTGTATCTAATGAAGACTTATGGCGACCTGCATGTCCTATTGGACACGGAATACGGCGGCAAGGCTGAAGGGTTTGAAGAAGATGAATGGGAACATGCCCGCCATCCAGTCTTTTATACTCATAAGGTAGGCGAAGGTGAAGTGCTGTATTTGACGTTAGGACACTGCCGTCATCACCATGACATGCAACCCCTGCTCGACTACTGGCCAACTATGGATCGTGGATCA
>JABILI010000089.1 GCA_018654575.1 Porticoccaceae bacterium | reverse complement strand
TACAGTCAAAGACTGGCCATGCTTTTATTAAAGAGCGCATGCGGGCTGAAGATGCGGTCTATGGCGGCGAGATGAGCGCCCATCATTATTTTAGAGACTTCTTTTACTGTGACAGTGGAATGATTCCATGGCTGCTAGTGATGGAACTCATCAGTAGTTCTGGCCGTCCGCTGTCTGATTTGGTTAGCGCTATGGTTGAGGCCTACCCATCTCCGGGCGAGATTAACCGCACTATAGCCGATCCTGCCGAGGCGATTAGGCAGGTCAAAAAGTACTATAAAGCAGACGCTCTGGTCATCGATGAAGTTGACGGAATCTCCATGGAATTTGCCGACTGGCGGTTTAATTTACGCATGAGTAATACCGAGCCGGTGGTGCGCTTTAATGTAGAAACCCGCGGTGACAGGGAATTACTGGAACAACGGCAAAATGAAGTACTTGCTATACTAGAAGCACAATAATTAGCCAATAGTGAAGGTGATACAAGTGGATTGGTTTTTATTACAGACAAAGTCGAGAGAAGAGCTGCGTGCGGCTGATAATTTGGCCCGTCAAGAGGTTGAATCATTTTGTCCGATGATCCGTGTTGAAAAGATTGCCCGCGGCAAAAGGATCGAGGCGGTAGAGGTTTTGTTTCCTGGGTACCTCTTTGTTCAGTTAGGGGACACTTCGGTCTCAGCAACCAGCATTCGATCCACGCGTGGGGTTAGTCATTTTGTGAGTAGTGGTGGCAGGCCAATCAAGGTGCCACCAGACTTAATTGACCAGTTGCGGCGCCGGGTATTAGGACAAGAAGATCAGGTGGTGTCTAGCTTGCCCAAGGAAGGTGAGAAAATGGACATCATGGATGGGCCTTTTCGTGGCCTTGACGCGGTCTTCTACCAGCCAGATGGTAATAACCGGGCATTGGTTTTGGTAACCATGTTAAACCAACAGGTTAAGGCGTCTATTGCGTTTTCAAGCCTGTCTTCAGCAAGCGATTCAGTTATTTAATCCCGATAAATCATCGATCCTAGTTATCTTGCTTCACATTCCGGGGCACATAGTCTGCGGGTTTGAAGTGACAAAAAACATTGGCAAATAAATGACCATTCAGCGGCGTGGGGCGTCCATGAACGAGTTTTCCGGCTTCGTAAAAAATCACTTCTCCGGGCGCTAAGATAATCTGATGTCGGCGGTGATGATGGTCGTCAATCACCAAAACCCAACCTTCATTTACGTCTTGGTCAATATTAATAATGGCACCAATAATATGCGTGGCAAGACGATCACGATGGCATTTTAAGGCAGCGCCATGATGATAGATGCGTATGCCATAGACATAGGTGGGCAAAAGAGTCTTGCCGCTCCATTCTTCCATCTGGGCTTTAAGGTTGTCGTGAATCTCTGCCCTTAACTCAGGACTTAAATCAATCAATGAGCTACCGTTGGTCTCTGACGTTGAAGTGTTAACAATAAAGTCGCCCGGCACCGTTTCTTCTTTTACTGCATCTCGGTTAGCTTGGTAAAATGTTTGAATCTTGGTAAACAATGCCGGTGGCAATGTTGTTTTAGCAAACCCTGCCTCGGTATAGGCGGGGATGAGCTCGTTAACGTCCCTATTAAACATGGGCGGGGGTTCTGGCAGACGACTTTTGCTGCGAAACCATTTGGTAATGACTGCTTGATAGCCACTAAGAACTGGCATGGTGCGTCGTGCACTTTCTGGATTAGGTGTCCCGTCGGGGGCTAAATTAGACCAAATAACCGCTAAACCCCTTCGAGGCTTAAGGGTGCTGTTGGGGGCCAAAAAATGGGTTTCACCTCCGGCTTCGACGTCATTTAAATAAATCATAAGGGTATAGCTACGATGCCCCAACAGCTCATCATTATGGTCCATTTCGTGTTGCTCGAGATAATCGGTATAAGGTTTTAAAGTCTGATCTGACCCATAGTACTGGCCTTGAAGAGACTCAGCATAAGACGCATCTATACCTATAAGCTTACACAAACGCTGGTCAACATCTTTAACCAAAGGGTTGTTGCTGGCACTAAGATCACAGGCGCCGCCTTGATCAAAATTATGACTGGTTTTAACCTCATTGAGGGCCGTTGCGCTCAAGGACTGTTTTATTTCTGCAGCAATGGCCTTGCACTCATTGGCATTTAAAAAGTTCTCAACCGTAAATAGCTGCAAGGCGTCTGATTCTAGTTTTTGTCCTCCAGGTATAAACAGTTGGTTTATGTCCACCGCTAACTGGGTGCTTTGTTTTTCTTCTTCTTCCTGCTGCTTGGCTTTAAGTGGATTGACCAGTTCATTGATAGGCAGGCTGGGCTCAAACAGCATCTCTTGATGAATTGACTCATAGCTAAAGCCTTCATCTAATAATATTTTAAAAAGCCCATTTTTATCTTGGCCATCATCCACGTTGGTTTTTATCCACTTTTTCCAGGCGGCATCAAATTTAGTCTTGGCGGCAGGCTCAAACTGCATTTCTTCACGAATCGACTCATAGGTAAAGCCTTCATCGAGCAATATTTTAAAGAGTCTATTTTTGTCCTGACCATTCTCTACGTTGGTTTTGATCCACGTTTTCCAGTCAGCATTGAAGTCTGTCTTCATTGTTGTTCCATAAGTGTTGATTTGGCTGTTAATCAAGGCATTGTAACATTCACATCTATGAATACTGCAGGACCTAAAATGACGTAACAGTATAATTTGAAGTCATTGCAATACTATATACGTAACAGTATAATTTAAGAATTATCGAGCGCCTTATTATTCATTTAGGTTTCTCCTTTACAATGTACATTCAGTTCTTTTTTAATTAGTAGTAAGTATAAAGTGTTGTCAGCGCTATTTAAATGCGGTAAATTGATAAAAATCTACACAAAATAGTAATTAAAGTGCTATTATGCGTTTAGAGATAATGGTTGATTTTCGGAGTAAACTTTGGATTTAGCCCTTGTAAGAAAAATAAGATAGACTTATTTAAAATATAATTTCGAGATCTATAGGTTTCGGATCAGGGAGAGTAAGACATGTTTAAGAAAAAAGATCTTGTGATAGCCATGGCTTTAGCGATGTCAGTATCGCAAGTCGGGCTAGGCCAAACAACTGAATCTCCTGAAGCTCCTGCTGCTGAAGCTCCTGCTGCTGAGGCTCCTGCTGCTGAGGCTCCTGCTGCCGATGATGCAGCGGCAGAGAAACCTGCGGACACAGATTCCTAGAGCGTCGATGTTGGAGGGCCGGTGAGGGCGAGATGCCCTCTCCGGCCCTCCTTTTCATCGTAAACGCCAGCACTTTGGGCCGATTCGGTCCGTCAGAGGTAACTACCATGTGTGCAGTTGAAAAAGACAGCGCCGAGTTTCTCGAAAAGCCCATCGAGGGTCGTCTTTCCGATCGGTTATCTGCGATGGATCT
>JABILI010000024.1 GCA_018654575.1 Porticoccaceae bacterium | reverse complement strand
CCAGCTTCCTCCTGCAACTCTCGATGGGCCACATCGATTGGCATTTCGCCGGACTCCACCATTCCAGCCACTACTTCATATTGCCAGGGACCCTGATTATCATCTAGCGCCCCGACCCGAAATTGTTCAACTAAACCGACTAAATGATTTATTGGGTCATAAAGTAGCACTCCAACCGCCACACCGCGTTGAAATAATTCCCGCGTTATCGGAGCACTCCAACCGCCCTTAAAGAGACGATGGCTTACCTTCAGTTTTGCAACCCTAAAAAAACCTTGGAATACGGTTTCCGACGATTCAATGCGAACATCTGACTGATTAAATTGGTGTTTTTTGACCATTTTTAACTTTTCACTCGTATAAAGTTGGCCATATAGTACGTTAAAATAACATCCTTAAGACCATTTGATTAATTATAAGGTCAACGAATTGGAGCAAGATACGTTAGGTTCTATTTAGTAGCTTTTTGTAACCTTTTTGAATCTAATGCTGCCAGTAACAGCGTCTTAGTTAAGGGAAGTTGCTAATCACTATAACCAAAACAAATCTGCTAAAATGCCCGTTTGAAGTGCACACAATGAAAATTATCATGGAGTTTGTATGTTGAAGGTAAGACAAGGATTTTTGACACTTTGCACTGTTCTTTTAATATCGCAGGGTAGTGCAGCGGATTCTTTAAAAGATATTTATGAACTAGCACTGCAGAGCGACCCGACCTTGCGTGCTGCACGTGCTAATTTTCAAGTAGGCCGAGAAACTAAAAACATCAGCCGCGCCTACTTGCTGCCTGTTATTTCAGCTTCCGCTGACTTCAGCCAAGCAGAAAGAAACAGTGAATCGTTGCAAGTCTATTCCTTTATCTCGGCTAATCCTTTTGTCAGTAAGAACTTTTCAGATACTGACTCAACGACCTACAGTGTTTCACTAACCCAAGCCATCTTTGATATGCCCGCTTGGTATCAATTCCAGCGCGGTAAAGCGCTCAGTAAAAGTGCGGCGGCACAATTTGCCGCGGAGCAGCAGACTTTAATATTAAGAGTTAGCAGCGCCTATCTAGGTGCACTGCGAGCCTATGACAACCATGAAACACGTAAGGCAGAGCAACGAGCCATTCAACGGCAACTAGAACAAACTAGAGAACGTTTTGAAGTAGGCTTGCTGCCAGTAACAGATGTTCATGAAGCCCAAGCAGTGTTTGATGATGCTTTGGTTAACAGTCTTGAAGCGCGCGGCGCTGTGAATATCGCCTTTGATGCGTTGCAAGTGCTCACCGGTAAAAATCACAGTGTTCTGTCTGGATTGAAAGACGAGTTTGTGACGGTCAACCCGGTGCCTCTTGATAGTCAAGATTGGGTGAATTTTTCTCTCAACAACAACTATCAATTAAAAGTTTCTGAACTTGGTAAAGACGCTTCTTATAACGAAGCTAAGGCGGCTACAGCGCAACTTTTCCCAAAAGTTACTGCTAATGCACGTTATTCAGATTCAGATCAAGATGGAACCCAAATTAGCTATCTCCCCTCAGAAAGTAGCTCTGAGATCTCATCTTTAAGTGATGGTCATAGTTTCGGTATTTCGGTGAGTATGCCAATCTGGGCTAGCGGCATCAATGCTGGAAGAAGACAGGCGAAACAACGTTCAATTGCTTCGAATGAAAATTTTGAAGTGGCAACGCGCAACACAGTGCAGACAGCCCGCAGTCGGCATCAGCTGGTCATTACCAATGCAGCTCGCGTAAAAGCTCGCAAACAAGCTATTACCTCTGCGGAAAGTGCCCTGGGAGCCACGCAAGCTGGATACGAAGTGGGGACGCGTAACATTGTTGACGTGCTTGCGGCTCAGCGCTCTGTGTTTCAGGCCAAACGAAACTATGCCAATGCACGATACGACTATATCTTCGCTATGATGAGCTTAAAAGAAGTGGCGGGGCAGTTGTCACCCGATGATATTTATCAGCTAAACGCCTGGTTAGATCCAAGCTTATCTGTATCTAAATAGCCTGGGCAATAAGGGCAAGTAACCTATCTAGGGCGCCACGATTAGCAACCGCTACTTGGCGTGCCGCTTCACCCATTAGCATTCTTTGCGTCTCATTTTGCAGCAACATCACAGATTGACTGGCAAGATCATCGACGTCTCGACAGACCTTAATACCTCCAACCTCAGTCAGTAAATTAGCTATCTCGGTGAAATTAAACAGGTGTGGCCCCGTTAATACAGGAACTCCCCAAGCTGCAGCTTCAATCATGTTATGCCCACCTGTTGGCACGAAGCTCCCGCCGACAAAAGCTAAGTCGCAAGCGCCAAAGAAAGCCATCAACTCACCCATGCTATCACCAAGTAATATGTCAGCCTCGGCAACCGGAGCGTCTTCACTTCGCCGCGCGATGCTAAATCCTGCCGACTGGCATAGATTGGCAACCTGATTAAACCGTTCTGGGTGGCGCGGAACTATGACTAACAGTACTGACTCTAGCTGTGCTTTTATTTCAGCAAAGGCCGCCAAGATTATTTCGTCTTCACCTTTATGGGTACTGGCTGCTAAAAATACTTTTCTCTGGGTAGCGCCGCGCCAGTCTTTAGATAATTGTGCCACTGTACCCATTAGAGAAGGGTCTATCTTTAAATCAAACTTAATGTTTCCGGTCACCGTCACCGCAGTATCTGGCAATCCGAGATTCTGGAAGCGTTGAGCATCGTCATTATGCTGTGCCGCCACTGTGTGTAGGCCATTTAGCATTGGCCGAACCAAGCTATTAATGTGTTGATAAGCCCGAGCCGATTTTTCGGATAGTCGCCCATTGGCCAAGATGATTGGAATATCACGTTTATTGCAGGCGGCAATAGTATTTGGCCATAATTCGGTTTCCATTATGATTAATAATTTTGGTCGTACCCTGCCTAAAAATCTAGCGACCGCATCAGGCATATCATAAGGCGCATAACTATGCTCCACAGAATCACCAAAAGCCGCCAAAATACGCTCTGAACCGGTTGGCGTCATACAGGTTACTATCAACCGATGATCGGAATATTTCTCCTGTAGAGCGTTAACCAAAGCCACTGCAGCTAGAGTTTCACCCACAGATACCGCATGCAGCCAAATAATCTCTTTGTTCGAGTCAAGATCATTCACAAACCCAAATCGTTCTGCCCAACGTTTAGCATAGTTAGGTGATTTCACCGCTCGCCACAACAACCGCAGGCAAATGACCGGCAGTAAGCAATAAAAAAATGCTGTGTATAGAAATCTAGGCATACTGGGTCTAAATAACCTTTAATGAATAAATAAAAAAACAATTGCATTCTAAATCGCTGAGGAATGGGTAAAAATGACTACCGCAACCTAGCAGAATTTTTCGTCAATAACGAATGATAACCTATCTGCAATTAGGTGTGTTTGCAAAGATCTGACTAATCAGAGAAATCAACAGGTTTGGTTTCATGATAAAATATTAACTAGTCAATTTAATTGTTCGTTGCCCGCCATCGTCAAGTAGAGTCCGAGACTATTTTATGACACAAACAAGTTCCAATAATTTCAGCATCACGTTAAATTCAGCCGTCTATCTTAGAGTCCTAGCGTCTTTAATAAGCATAGTTGTGATCTGTGCCGCTCTGTTTTTGGTCGTGCGGTTGGCTACCTGGGCATCTTATCCTCGCCCTGAAAGCATCGCTAACAATGGTGACTTATGGCGTGCCCTATGGACAGGCTTTCGTTTTGATCTGGCCGTCGTTATCCGGGCCAACCTGCTAGGATTGTTGGTCAGCATCTGCTGTATCCCTCTGCCAACAATGGCATCTCATTTTGGATGGTTGCTAAATCGCTATTGGGGCGGTTTGATTTTGGTGATAGCCACTTGGATATCTATCGTCAACTTTAGCTATATCGGTTTTTTCGATCGCCCCATCGATAGCCTTGCTTACAATGGTTTAAACTATGGTGGCGCTACAATTTGGCCCACCGTGATAAGTATGGACCCTTTTGGCTTACGATTGATGACGGGGCTATCTGTGACCGCATTGATACTGTGGAGCTATAGGAAAATCGGTGAGGAAATAATTGAATTGATTAGCTTTGTGCACGTTAGGACAATACCCTTTTTCACGCTGGCTATTTTACTGCCACTAATGCTTTTAATGCTACTCGGCCGAGGCACCATCTCGACCTTTCCACTATCGCAGCGCCACCTTACTGTATCATCTGAAACAGCGGTAAATAATATCGTGCCTAATGGCATTATTGCTCTCTACTACGGCTACAAAGAATTTGAGCAATCAAAGATAATTAGTCCCGCTCTGGACGCTGAAGGTCGCGAACTGTTTACCGCTTTTTATCGCGAGCCTCCCTCAGACCAACCTCTTTTCCCGCAGTTTTTCACCCAAACACCTAGCTCTCCTTTTCTTGAGAGAAATCCGCCGAATGTGGTGCTCAATCTAATAGAAAGTATGGGCAATGCTTTATTACTCCCCTCATTTAACTCCGGGTTGGACCTTGCTGGCCAGATGCGCCAGCATCTAGATGAGGATTACTATTTCAAGCGATTCTTGCCCGCACATGACGACACTCAATATTCATTGATGAGCCTAATGGTTAATACTGAGTACAGCTCGATTAGTTACTCACGCCATCAACACATTGCCCTGCAAACTTCTGTGGCGAATGTATTTAAAAAAGCAGGCTATAGAACCGTTTTTATCTATGCAGGATTTGAAGGTCTATCAAATCGGAGTGACTACCTGAAAACTCAGGGCTTCGACGAATTTATTGGCGCTCATCAGCTGCGCGAGCTTTATCCAGCAATGGCCTCAAGTGCCTGGGGCGGGGAAGATAAATTTGTATTCGAAGAGGCCATCAAACAACTACTGGGTAATAATGAGCGGGACCAGCCTCTCTTTATAGCAACACTATCCGTCACTAATCATCCACCCTATCAGTTGCCCAAACATCACGGCTTAACCTTGTCACCGCTAGCTGACAGTTTATCCGAAAGGCTTCAAGACCTACCTGCAGAATCCTTAGATACGTACCGATATACAAACGATCAGCTAGGCCAGTTTATGTCAGCGATTAAAGATAGTCGGCTCAAAGGTAATACTATTGTCGTAGCAACGGGGGATCATGCTATTCGTGGTATGAGCTATAACCCCGCTGAGCGCTTACACGAACTCAGCGTTCCCTTTTATCTTTATTTGCCCATTAACTATCGCCCCAACCTTCGTCCAGACACTAATCAGATAGGCTCTCACAAGGATATTATGCCGACCCTTTATAACGCTGCACTGTCCAATGCCCGTTATCCAAATCTTGGACGCAATTTACTCGCGCCAAAAAGAAATGAGAACCATCATAGTTTTGCCTATCATGCCGAGTATTTAGTTATCGGTGAAACTGCCTATTCGAAGGGTGGGCAAGGCCGAAAGGTTACCCCTGAATTTATGCTAGTACCTAATGCCATTAACACCGAGAACATACCGGATAGGGGCCAAGTTTATAGTCAAACGATAGACTGGCTAACCCGATTTCAGCTGACCAATGGCCCTATCGACTGAGATAATGTTAGGATCGGCTAATACTTGCTTGATCCGGAGTACGCCGAGATACAAACATAACGTCCATCGAAAACCACTCTCCCTATTCCTATATGTTTATGTGTATGTGTATGTGTACATAAGTATAGGAAGCTATCATAAGGAGTGGTTACGCTAAACAATAAGGATGCAAAAGCAACAGATTATGGCGTCTTTGCATAATTTTTGTGACAAGCATCACAGTTTTTAATGCCAGTGGCTCTGAATCCAAGTCGCCGGTTTAAAGCGCCGATACCACTTCCCACTAACCCCAGCGATCGCTTCGTGGGGGTCGGGTTTGCCATGAAAAACTAAAACTCGGATATCCGCTGGCATTTCTGTATCACGCGCAACGAAAAAGGAAAAAGGCTTAATACAATGTCGCTTAAAGCTACGACACCAATGATCCGGCCAATACACCAGTGCGTTTTTTTTCATCATCGCAGCAGATAAATACTCCTGCTCATTACGATGAATCTTTTTAATCTGCTCAAAGGACCGCTCAAACTCAGCTAAGACCTCAGCATGCGCACCCACCTCAAAACGGTAGACCGAAGAATTTCCGGTACCATCCTTCTTAATCCAGTCTTTGATAATCATCACTTCGCCAGGATAATCAAACAGATCATCCAGACTACCCGTGATAATTAAGTCGAGGTCCAGGCACAGCACCTTGCCCTTTAAGTCATAGAGAGTTTCAGCAAAGACAGCCAGCTTATTCCAGCCGCGCTCTGGACCACCAAGGTCGACTGACAACTCAGGGAGGGGGAAAACTTCAATATTGCCATGCAGGCCGACGCCATCTTCAGTCAAACAAACGAAGCGGAACTCCCTGCTCATGTTACGCGACACCATTGAATAGAGTGTATTCACATAATCGGCGGAGTACTTAGTACCCCACTTCATGCACAGAATATTGACGACTTCGCTTGCTGTTGTCATGACATTGATTCCAGTTCGACCTAATTATTACTTAACAAGCGACACTTATTCAGCGACCGGCGACAACCAATCTTGATACTTAGTATTTTTACCCTGAACAAGGTCCGAGTATGCAGTCTGGAGTGCTGCGGCCACTGGACCACGCTTGCCATCGCCGATAATACGACTGTCATATTCACGAATAGGGGCGATCTCTGCCGCTGTACCGGTAAAGAAGGCTTCATCAGCAATATACACCTCATCTCGAGAGATACGCTTTTCACGGACTTCTATACCCTTGTCAGCAGCTAGCTTAAACACAGTGTCTCTCGTAATGCCGTCGAGACATGAGGTTAAGTCTGGTGTATAAATCACTCCATCACGCACCATAAAGAAATTCTCTGCACTGCCTTCAGAAACATAACCCTCTGGGTCTAACATAATAGCTTCATCACAACCCGAATCTAGCGCTTCACGTAAGGCCAGACTCGAATTCAAATAGTTAGCACTTGCCTTAGCTTTAACCATGGTTATGTTGACATGATGACGAGTATAAGAGGATGTACGTACTTTAAGGCCCAATGCTAAGGTTTCTGGAGCCATGTAAGACGGCCAATCCCAAGCAGCAATACCAAGGTGTATTTCAAGACTTTCTGCCCTGAGCCCCATTCCCTCAGACCCCAAAAATACCAACGGCCTAATATATGCCGCATCTAAATTATTAACCCGCACAATCTCACGATGGGCAGCGCAGATTTCCTCTTGGCTATAAGGGATCGTCATATGTATGATTTTTGCAGAATTGAATAAGCGCTTAATATGATCTTCAAGTCTAAATACACAGGTACCTGAATTCTCAGTTTGATACGCCCTTATACCTTCAAAAACTGCATTGCCGTAGTGCAGCGAAGACGTTAAAAAGTGCACTTGAGCATCACGCCAATCGATCAACTTACCATCCATCCAAATAAAACCATCACGATCTGCGAACGACATCGATCTTTTCCTCTTGTTAATTAAACTTTACTAAAAATGTAATATCACAATCTGTAATTGGCCAGTAAATAATTCTGCCAGTTACAGTTTTACCCTCGGCTCACTCGAACGATATAAAGTGTTACCTCACCCATAAGTTGCCGTGAGCTTTGTTGTCATATTCACACCACTGAAACTAACTAGCATAGGATGTTAGCGAGACCGAATCCAAGATGGGAATTGAACCATAAATTGAGTGTTAACGATAGCACTCCCCGCTTAGCCCGCATCTGTAATTATTGTTATTTTTAGTACCTTAAACACTTTTTGTTGTTGATAGTTTCGCCAGCGCTCTAGGCATCAGCAGAAGCATGCGGGGATATAAATACTCTGAAAATGGCATATTAATAGGCTAAAGACATAAAAATAGCAGTTATTTGGCTAACAATGGGTCTTTTATCTGAACTTATTGGCCGCTGTTGCTTATAATCGCGCCATGAAAGATAAAAACTATGTAAAGTTCTTAAGGCAGACCTCGCCCTATATCCATTCTCATAGAGGTAAGACCTTCGTTATCGCCATCTCTGGGGACTCTGTCTTGCAATCCAACTTCCACAGTATGGTGCATGATATCGCGCTCTTACAAAGCCTTGGAATGCGTATTGTTCTCGTGCATGGCGCAAGACCACAGATCAACCAACGTCTTGCTCTCTCGAATATTGAAACACGCTTTGAGCAGCACTTGCGCATCACCAGCAGCGAGGCCATGCTCTGCGTGAAAGAGGCTGTGGGCAGCACTAGACTGGTGATCGAGTCTGAATTGTCCATGGGGCTGCCTAGCTCACCAATGCATGGTGCTAAGGTTCGAGTCATCGGAGGCAATTTTGTCACCGCAAAACCAGTGGGTGTTCGTGATGGAATTGATTTTCGACGTACCGGGGAGGTTCGTCGTATCGATAGCCAAGCTATCAAGCATCAACTGGACGATAACTCAATGGTGCTTATATCCCCAATAGGGTTTTCTGCCACCGGAGAAGCTTTCAATTTAAATTATCAGGACTTGGCCGCCCAAGTGGCTATCACTTTGGAGGCTGAGAAACTTATTCTCGTCAGTGATTCTCGCGGTGTCATGGATAAAGGAAGCTTGTTGCGCACGCTGTCACTGCCGCAACTCGCCGAATTACTAGAGACAAGTAAAGACGTTCAACAAGCCGGACTTTTAAGCGCGGCAGTCCATGCCTGCCAGAGTGGTGTCGAACGTGTTCATTTAGTCAGCCACGAAGAAGATGGAGCTTTGCTGTCAGAGTTGCTGACCCGAGATGGTAGCGGTACGTTAATTAGTAAAGATTATGGCGAAGCAATTAGAGCGGCCACTATCGAAGATGTTGGCGGCATATTGGCTCTAATTACCCCTCTTGAAGATGAATTAGTGTTAGTAAAACGATCTCGCCAGCTTCTAGAGACAGAGATATCCCGCTTTACCGTTGTCGTTCACCCTGAGGGATTAATTGTCGGCTGTGCCGCACTTTATCCCACTGCAGACAAGCAAATCGGAGAGGTCGCCTGCGTGGCAACACATCCAGAGTTCAATGGACAAGGTATTGGTTCCAGACTGTTTGATCAAATTGAATTTGATGCGCGACAACTACGCATGTCTAGCCTATGCGTAATGACCACTCAGGCTGCCCATTGGTTTTTGGAAAAAGGCTTTGTTAGCGCTGAGGTGGTGGATCTGCCAGCGAACAAGCAATCAATGTATAATTATCAACGCAATTCCGGAGTCTTTCACAAAGCCATTTAAACATGAGCGGCTTAGCAGGCAGACTCCAACACCCAATGAAAGTAAGATCTAAAACTATAGCATGAGACTTTAAGATGCCTAAATATCGTTCGCACACTACCACTCAAGGCCGCAATATGGCCGGGGCCCGAGCACTCTGGCGTGCGACCGGAATGAAAGATGGTGATTTTGATAAACCCATCATTGCTATTGCAAACTCCTATACGCAGTTCGTCCCTGGCCACGTACACCTAAAAGATATGGGTGATCTGGTTGCTAGTGAAATCGCTAAAGCAGGTGGTGTTTCCAAAGAATTTCATACGATAGCGGTAGACGACGGCATCGCTATGGGTCATGACGGCATGCTCTATTCTCTTCCCTCGCGAGATATTATTGCCGACTCGGTGGAGTATATGGTTAATGCGCACTGTGCCGATGCTCTGGTATGCATTTCTAACTGCGACAAAATAACGCCCGGGATGCTGATGGCAGCAATGCGTTTAAATATTCCCGCGATCTTTGTCTCAGGCGGACCGATGGAGGCAGGTAAAACCAAACTTGCTGATCATAAACTAGATCTAGTCGATGCAATGGTCATCGCAGTGGATGATAGTGCTAGTGATGAAAAAGTAGCTGAGTACGAACGCTCAGCATGCCCAACCTGCGGATCTTGTTCCGGTATGTTTACAGCGAACTCCATGAACTGTCTTACTGAAGCGCTAGGCTTGTCGCTGCCAGGAAATGGCACTGTTCTTGCCACTCACTCAGACCGCCGTGAGCTATTTTTGGAAGCAGGCCGAACGATTGTTAAAATGGCCAAACAACACTATGAAAATGATGATGACTCGGTCTTGCCTCGCTCAATTGCAAACTTTCGCGCCTTTGAAAATGCGATGACCTTGGATATTTGCATGGGTGGCTCAACTAATACTATTCTGCACTTATTAGCCGCTGTGCAAGAAGCTGGGATAGACTTCAATCTTTCACATATTGATCAGCTTTCTAGGGTAGTGCCACAATTGTGCAAGGTTGCGCCAAGCACGCCTGAATATCATATGGAAGATGTTCACCGTGCCGGTGGCATCATGGGGATCCTGGCTGAGCTTGACCGAGCAGGACTAATTCATGGGGATCTACCTACAGTCCACTCGGCAACCATGAAAGAAGCCCTAGAGAAATGGGACATTGCAGGCCGACCGAGTGAAGCCGTCAAAACCTTTTATAAAGCCGGCCCAGCCGGAATACCAACGCAAACCGCGTTTAGTCAAAGTACTCGCTGGCCATCAGTTGATGTCGATCGAGCGAACGGCTGTATACGGAACTTGGAAAATGCCTTTAGCCTGGAAGGTGGTCTTGCAATCCTGACGGGCAACTTAGCACCTGATGGCTGTGTAGTTAAAACCTCTGGAGTCGACGAGTCTATTCATGCCTTTGAAGGACCCGCGTTTGTCATTGAGAGTCAAGATGCCGCTGTCGCAGCGATCCTCAATAACGAGGTGGTTGCCGGTGACGTAGTCGTCATTCGTTATGAGGGCCCTCGCGGAGGACCGGGCATGCAAGAGATGCTCTATCCAACCAGTTACATTAAATCAAAGAACCTAGGTAAGGCTTGTGCCCTTATTACGGATGGTCGATTTTCAGGGGGTACATCAGGCCTGTCGATAGGACACGTGTCACCTGAGGCTGGTGCTGGCGGTACGATTGGTTTAGTAAAGAATGGTGATAGAATTAAAATTGATATCCCCAATCGTACCATCGATATTTTAGTGCCCGATCAAGAACTTGCCGAACGTCGTAAAGAACAAGATCAACTAGGTTGGCAGCCGGTCGAGAATCGGCCAAGAAAGGTTACTGCTGCGCTAAAAGCGTACGCCAAACTAGCCACTAGTGCGGACAAGGGCGCTGTGAGGGATCTCTCTCAGCTATAGCCCCTTAGCTAAAATACTCCATGACATAAAAAAGCCCGGGCAGTTGCTCGGGCTTTTTTAAATTTCTCAAACCTTTACTTAGGTTTTATCTATGCCTTGTTACAGCCCGGTACTGTTGCACCCACATCTCTTAATCTCTGCAACCTATTGCCTTCCGCATCAGCAAACTTAATCCATTGCCTAGGAAAACGCTTGGTCTTTTTCGTCTTTGCAGCTTTCACTGATTTTTTAAACGCAGAGATAGCGTCTTTATAACAATGCAAGTTAATCAATGCACTGCCCATGGTGGCGTAATTTGATGATGCATTTTTAACCGAACCTTTCTTTGCCGCCTTCTGCGCCGCTCTATAAGCCTTTTTATCGTTTCCTAAATCAAGATAAATAGAGGCAATCCGCGATTGTAATTCACCACTATCGGACTCTTTGGACGCACTTTCAAACGCTTTAAGCGCGTTAGGTAAATCTTTGGCGGCCCACCAAGATTGGCCTAGCACTTCAAGATTTTTGGCCGTCTTCTCAATAATTTTATCACTCATGCCTTTATCGATAATTTTGGCTGCGCGATAAGGTACTTCGGCACCTAGATACATGTAGGCCATACTCATTACCTGGCTTTCAGTCGTTAACTGATCATTGAGATACACCATTTCTGTGGCCACCAACTGATCAATTTCACGCTCTTGGGAACCATACATACCCCCCAACTGCTTCCAGTAGGTCCATTTAGGATAGTGCTTAACCAATTTTTGCAGTATAGAGGTAACCCTCTTAAGATCATCTTTCTCATAGTAGAGTACCCTCTGCAGCGACCACATCGTCTCTTTGGGCAAGATATCCTTTGCCTCCGATTCATCGATCGCAATTTCTACCATTTCTAAAGCGTCAGCTTTACGCTCCAGTTGATAGTAGAGCTGCGCAATAAGCATACGCGCGTCCAGACCAACAATAATGGCTGCATCTATCCATATCTCCAGCTGCTCAACAGCTAAGGCATATTTTTCTTGCATCGCATAAAATTGAGCCAGAGTATAACGAGTGTCTAACTTCATCTCAGGCGGAGTTCCAACGCCTTCAACCCCTCTTTTGTAGTAGCCAGTCGCTCCCGTAAAGTCGTCCATAGAGTAAAAAACATAACCAAGCATGTTCCAAACCTGGCTCTGCTCGTAATCTGACGCACAGATTTTGGGACGTCTTTCGATATTATTAAGCATCGATTTTGCCTCCAACCATAACGCGGAGTCATCTTCTTTCTCGCCTAATTCCCCAGCTGCAAATATAGGCCCTTTCTCACCTTGAACCTTATCTAGAGCCTTTGCGCAGGTTTTACCGACCGACTGTCTTTTACGCGTTTTTACGTTTTTATACTTTGGCTCTTTCTTTTCTGCAGCAACGACACTCATCGACATAATCGAGTCTGGCGAACCAACCGACACCATTAAAGGCAGAAAAAAAGTAACACCGACTACAGCTAGAACTTTTAATTTACTAAACATAGGTGTCTCCTTATTATTTAGCCATCTGGAAGGTGAATTTATACAAAACGCCAGGAACTTCTTGGCCAACGCCATCGACTACTCTCGGGTTGTATTTCAATTTTAATGCCGCTTTAACTGCTGCACGACCAAAACCCCAACCTTCTGGATGTTCTTCTATCATAATAGGATCACGAACACCGCCTGTTGAGGTAATAATGACTTCAACCACAGCGTAGCCTTCTTTGCCTCTGGTCTGAGCCCGACGTGGATATTGCGGCTGCGGGACATACACAGGAATATAGTCTGAATCCCTAGAAAAAGTGCCGAGCCCTACTTTCATCCCGCCTCCAACTTTAGGGGCTGCCATACTCACAGCATTATCCGGAATTTCGAATTCCAAGTTCTCTTCTGGAATTTCCGGTGGTGGCGTCTCCGGATCCTCAGGTTTTTCAACCTCTGTCTTCTTTACATTCTCGCTGACATCTCGATCAACATGTAAGAAGTCAGGTATCTTAATGGTAGGCCCTTCATCTAGCTCTTTGTTACCTGAGTCAATTAATGTATACATCAACATTACCAACCCAAAAGTAGCCAACAAACCTAGCGCGGCAGAAATTCCAATTCTCATTACATCCATACTATTAACTCAGTCGTTTTCAACAGAAATCGCTACCGGGGAAATACCGATATCGCGCGCGATATCAGCAACCTTGGCAACCGATTCAATATTGGACTCATTATCGGCTTGTATGACCATGCCGCCCTGTGGGTTTTCGTTAAACATTCTGGTTAGATTGATTTTCAATGCGGATGGCTCGATCCGTTTTTTATCAATCCAAAACTCATTGTTTTCGCTCACCGCCACTAATATCTGGACCTTTTTATAAGAGTCCTCTGTGACCGTGTCCATCTTATTGACTTCCACGCCGGGAAGTTTAATAAATGTTGCGGTAACAATGAAAAAGATAAGCATAATGAAAACCACATCAAGCATTGGGGTCAGATCAATTGTCTGCCCCTGATCTTGTGATTTACCTGTTCTATTGCGCATAGTTGTCTCTCATAGGTGTTGCTACTAACATAAATATAGCAACCACCAATTAATGATCCATGGTCAAATGATCTTCCAGAAGCTGCTGCTCACGAATAGCCATTCGATCAACGTAAGTCATGACGAATACACCAGACAGTGCAGCAACCATCCCTGACATAGTTGGAACGGTCGCCTGGGAAACACCGCCAGCCATTGCCTTGACATCGCCACCACCAGTAAAGGCCATGACATCAAATACAGTGATCATTCCGGTGACCGTGCCCAACAACCCAAATAAAGGGGCTAAAGCAATCAACGTCTTAATCATCATCATGTTGGTGTTGATCTCAAGGCTAACCTCAGAGATTATCTTCTCTCGAACCTGGTGCGCGTGCTTAGATTTTCTTTCTTTACGCGCCTCCCAGGTATCGATAGCTCCCTGAACGTCATCGCTGACATTAGTTCGGAGATACCACAGTCGCTCAAAAATAAGAGTCCACATGACGAACAGCAGGACGACAATAGCCCAAAGGACCGGGCCGCCTGAGTCCATAAACTTTCCTACTTCCGCAATCGTATCTTCGAAAAACATCTTAACGGGCCTCTACTGAACCAGCCACAATGCCAGCGCTCTGTTCTTCTAATACATGCAAGATACGCTGCGCTTTCCCGTTCACGAGTGTGTGCATTAGTACTGTTGGAATAGCCACAACAAGTCCCAATACGGTAGTGATCAATGCCTGAGAGATACCGCCAGCCATGGCCTTGGGATCACCAGCACCGTACAGAGTAATCATCTGGAAGGTAATAATCATACCGGTTACCGTTCCCAAAAGACCCATCAAAGGCGCGACCATGGAGATAACCTTGAGTAGGTTTAGGCCTGCCTCAATTTCCGGACGCTCTTTAAGCACAGCTTCATGTAACTTTAACTCCAATGACTCGGGGTCTAAGCCTGAGTTATCTGCACCCACTTGTAACACCCGGCCAAGCGGATTAGTTACATCTGGCGTCTTCTCTGAAAGCTGAGCGCTTACTTTACCTGACATACCCTGAAGAACCACAAAGCGCCAAATAGCAAGGGCAATGGCAAACGCAAATACAGCCGTGATGACATAACCAACGATACCACCAAAGTGCCACCGCTCAACTAATGTCGGCGTGTTGATCAAGGCACTAAGTAGACCTCCGCCTAGTGGTCCTGTTGGGTCTAGGCCCACTTTAGTGAAGCCAGATTCTGCAGCTTGAAGATCTGATGCAGATGACTGGTGAGCATTGGGCTGGCGCGCTAACTGCGACACCAATCCACTTTCAGGGCTATACTCTAAATACATACCGTCTGACACTAAATTGTAAGTACCCACTCGAATGACTTCCATTTCGGCTTGCTCACCATTAGTCATCAATACAGAACGATTAAATCTAACAACACGGGAGCTTTCAACCATCTCTCGTTGCTGCTCATACCAAAGTTTTTCAATATCTTCGATTGAGGGCAAGCGAGTGTCACTGCTCATTTTGTCAATTAATTCGTCCAAAAATTCCGTACGACCTGGAATCTGTGCACTGACAATTGACTGATTAAGATTGGCGCGAATATCGCCAGCAGCACCCGTGAGGTGGCCAAATAGCTCTTTTAGAGAACCAAGACGCTTATCACGCTGCTCTCGTAAGTTGATGATACGTGCGTCATTGTCGCGAATATTCTGCTCTAGGCGATCTGATCGACGCTCTTCGGCAGCTTTAGTATTTTGGGCTTTCTTCAACAACTGTGCCTGCTTACGCTGATCGCTCTTAAACGCTGCTTCGCGCTTACGGTAATCCGCTGTTTCTGAGATTGAAGAAGTTTCAATCATCTGCAGCAGCTCATCTAATGTTTTTGCATCCTGAGCCATCGCAGGCATAGTGAAGGCAGCAGCGGCAGCAAAGGCCATGATAACTTTAACAAATTTCATTTTCATTGTGCTGTCTCCGGTGCTGTAATTGGCATTTCCATAACATCCTGAGGCGATAGTTTCTTCGCAATCCGAATCCCTTGGTTTACCGCTCGACGATACTCACTACCAAGCGTTTCCCAAGAACCTGTAGTCTTGTTCCATGCACCAGTCTGAGATTTATCTTTAGTTTGATACATCAGTGCAACTCGTCCTATTCGAAGCATTTCTACCTCTACTTCTGAACCATCAGAATTGATATCAACCATATCCCGATAAGATTCCAAAGATAAACTGTAGGCCGACTCAATATCATAGACCTCTAGAATCTGGCGGAATTTTTCGGCGGCAGAAAACTTAGCACTATCAAGATTAATATTTAAATCAGCTATCGCGTCGCTGCGCGCTTCTACTTTAAACGGCATATCCAGTTCGATGAAATCGTTCAGCCCGTCAAGCATGCTGGCCATTAGCGGGGAAATCCCTCGCTCGATAACAGTAGCGTTCTTGATGGACTCTTGAAGCTCAGCCATCATCTGCTTCTGGCTAACAATCTGGCGATCTAGCTGAGAGTTATAAACCCGCAGTGATTCGATTTGCTTGTTGACCTGTTTAAATTCTTGCAGAAGTCCATCAGTTTGATCAGCAATACGATCAACCTTAGTCTGCGCTGTTTGTGCTGTTTTAACCTTGACAGCTCCAGCTTTTAACACGTCATTTACCTCAGCTGTTTTAACCTTGACGGCTCCAGCTTCTAACACGTCGTTTACCTCAGCTGCCTGAACTGCACTTGCAGTCAGACCACCGATGAGCGCAGCGACAAGTGCCAATGCTTTTAGTGGTTGCTTATTCATAGTTCCCTCAATTTGGGTCTACCAGATTAGTGTTCTAAAAAGTGCTTGAAATCAGCACAATCGTTATAAGAGAAACCTTACTTTTTCCTCAGCGCACCTTTGTAACAGTCTCATCTAAAAGAATCAATTTGGCTGTTTCAAAAACGTTACGTTTAAAGCAAGAAGTTCCAATTTTGTTACCTAAGGTAACACCTTCCGTTTAATGAATCCATCAAAAGTTAAATGCGCTCTAACACTAAAAAACGATAGACCGGACTATCCGTCCCTTCGGGGTGCTCAACTTTAACTTGACTCCATGCGCTTCTATCAAATTCGGGGAAAAATGCATCTCCTTTAATATCAGCGTCGACCTCGGTAAGATAGATGCGATCCGCTACCGTCAGAGCAATTCGATAAATCTGCTCCCCGCCGATCACCATCACCTCTTCGCCACCACTCTCCTCACAAGCCTGCCGACCTAAAAGCATCGCTTGGTCTATAGTCTGGGCAATTTTGACACCCGGTTCGATCCAGTCCGGGTTGCGTGTAATAACAATATTGCAGCGACCAGGGAGCGGCCGACCAATGGAGTCAAATGTTTTTCGCCCCATGATAATGGGCTTGCCCATTGTTACTGATTTAAAGTACTTAAGATCCTCAGATAAATGCCAAGGTAATCTATTATCCAGGCCAATAACTCCATTACGACTCATAGCCACTATTAACGATAGTTTCATTATTTACACCGCAACTGGAGCTGAGATGGGATCATGAGATTGATAACCTTGCAATTCGAAATCCTCAAAAATAAAATCAAACAGGCTGTTCACCGCCGGATTGATCTTAAGAGTCGCTAGCGGAAACGTAGTACGTGATAGCTGCTCATTAACCTGATCCATATGATTGAGATAGAGGTGAGCATCTCCAAAAGTATGGACAAAATCACCGGGTTTTAATCCTGTAACTTGAGCGATCATTAACGTGAGTATGGCGTATGAAGCAATATTAAAGGGCACTCCTAGAAAAACATCTGCGCTACGCTGATAGAGCTGGCAACTTAGCCGCCCCTCAACCACGTAAAATTGAAACAAGCTATGGCAAGGCGGCAACCCGGATTTGACCATCACCGGTATATCCTGAGGATTCCAGGCAGAAACAATTAAACGTCGAGAATCCGGATTAACATTAATGTCATCAACTAATTGTGCCAGCTGATCAACACCGCCGAAATCGCGCCATTGTTTACCGTAGACAGGGCCTAGGTCACCGTACTTATCAGCAAAGTCGGTATCCGCCTTAATCCGTTCAATGAACAACTTCTTCTGAGCTGTCCATTCGGGCGAGTACATAACCAAACCCTCATCACCACCTGTCTCTCGTAACCAGCTTTGGTATGGCCAATCATTCCAAATGCCCACCCCATTGTTTACCAAATACCGAATATTAGTATCGCCACGGATAAACCACAATAGCTCATGAATAATTGACTTTAGATGCACTTTTTTACTCGTGACCAAAGGAAACCCCTCGGCCAAGTCAAATCGCATTTGATGACCAAAAATACTCACTGTGCCGGTTCCTGTGCGGTCTTCTTTTTTAACGCCATGATCCCGGATATGTCGCATTAAGTCTAAATATGGCTTCATGAGGAACTCACTGAATTGTCGAACAACTGCTGGAGGCTTTTGCGCATAAACCAGAAGCCTAGGAGGATCATGGGAATACACAATGTCTGCCCGCGCGTCAGCCAACTAAAAGATTCCACGAGAGATGACTGACCCAAAAACTGTGCGTCTGGCTGCCGGACAAACTCCACCGCAAACCGAAAAATTCCATAGAGAATCAAAAACAATCCTGTAACGTGGCCGTATAATCTAGGCTTACGAGCAAACCAATTAATAACCAAAAACAATAAAAGCCCTTCTAAAGCTGCCTCATAAAGCTGTGACGGATGCCGAGCGAGTTGCTCTGGGTCAGCTGGGAACACCATCCCCCAGGGCGCATCAGTAGGCCTCCCGTAGAGTTCTTGACCAATAAAGTTACCCAATCGGCCGAATAGTAATCCTGTCGGAACGAGCGGCGTCGCAAAATCAGTCAGCGCGAGAAATGAAATTTGGTACTTTCGGCTATAAATTAATATGGCTATTGCAACACCAACTAAACCGCCATGAAAGGACATGCCACCCTCCCAGATACGAATCAACATGGCCGGGTCAGCCAGCCATTTGTCGGCACTGTAAAAAAACATATAGCCCAGACGACCGCCTAAAATAACGCCCCATGCTCCATAAACAATTAAGTCTTCTACCTGATTCTTTTTAATAGGCGACCAAGGCCTCTGACTATTACGCAGAGCCAAACGCCAAGCCACAACAAAGGCTAGCAGGTACATCACGCCGTACCAATGCACTTGCAATGGACCAATTGATAAAGCCACTGGATCAATGGTTGGATAAGTTAGCATTGGGGGGGGTGCTCCAAAAATACTATTCCGCTGATCATAGCGTTTTATAGCCATTACTGCCAAGAAGGATGACGGACAAAAGCAGAAATAGTTATACTCCGATTATGTGTTTACTTGCCGTTGCTTTTCATAGTCATTCCGATGCCCCTCTCATCGTTACCTCTAATCGTGACGAATTCTACGCACGCCCAACCTTACCGATGCATTGGTGGGCTGGCAGTCAGATTTTAGCAGGTAGAGATCAACAAGCAGGTGGCACATGGCTGGGCCTGAATCGCAACGGTCGGTTCGCCGCTGTGACTAATTTTCGCGGCTTTTATACCGATAAGATTTCCCAGGTAAACCCTCTCTCGCGAGGTAACCTGATCACTGAGTTTTTATCGTCGACTGACAGTGTTCATCAGTGGGCAGATTCAATTGAAAATCGACTGTCTGACTATGATGGCTTTAATTTGTTAATTTACGATGGAGCATGCCTACTTTACCTAAATAATCAGAACGGCCAAAGAACTAGCTTAGAACCCGGGGTGTATGCCCTAAGCAACCACGCCCTAGATAGTCCCTGGCCCAAGGTTGAGCATGCTCGTCTGCAACTATCACAAGCAATAGTAGGTCGGGAAATGGACGCCGAGGCCTTACCGCTATTACTTGACTCTTTATCTTTGCAAAAAACCTATGCCCCACATCTATTACCTAGCACCGGGGTCCCTGCGGAATGGGAATCTTTACTTTCCTCTCCCTTTATTGTCGCTGATGGTTACGGCACTCGGGCCGCCACCGCGATTATAATGTCCGGAAAAGGTGAGGTTAATGTAGCTGAACAATGCTTTGAAGCAGGGTATAGAAAGGACTTCAATCAGTTTGACTTTAAAATACTAGGTAATTAGCTTGGGCGCGTCTGCTCGACGCTTAGGTGTCACTCTAAGGAGCCTAGGCACTTCTGGCTGATTTAATGCTTCAGCCATGAACTTATAAATCGTGCTTGAATCTGGCATCTTTAGCGCACGCCGCGCTAAAATTTGCGCATCTTTACAGGCTACATTTAACAACATCGACTTAACCCGTAATAAGCTACTGGCACTCATAGAGAATGTTTCATAGCCAAGACCCAAAAGAAGAACAACACTCAGAGGATCTCCAGCCATTTCACCACAAATACTGAGCTGGCATTTCACCGAAGAAGCTTGTTCGATAATCGATTTCAACGCCCTCAAAACGCTTGGATGTAAGGTATGGTAGAGATCTGCCACCCTGAGATTATTCCTATCTACAGCCAACAAATACTGAGTAAGATCATTAGTTCCTACGGACAAGAAGTCTACCCGACGGCCAATTTCCTTTACCTGATAAACAGCGGCGGGTACTTCTATCATGGCTCCCATGAGAGGACGTTTAATGCTGTACCCTTCCTCCTCAGTTAATTCTCCATAGGCCCGGTCAATCAATTGGAGCGCTCTCTCAAGTTCTGGAATATTACTAATCATGGGCAGCATAATGCGTAGATTATTAATGCCCTCACTGGCTCGCAACATAGCTCGAATTTGTACCAGAAAAATCTCTGGGTGGTCAAGTGATATACGAATTCCCCTCCACCCTAAAAAAGGATTTTCTTCCTCAATAGGAAAATAAGGCAAATCTTTATCTCCACCGATATCTAAGGTTCTCATGGTGACTGGCCGTGGAGAAAAAGCGGCAAGCTGCTCTCGATAGATTTCTACCTGCTCATCCTCAGTAGGGAAACTAGAGCGCATCAGAAAAGGAATTTCAGTCCGAAATAAACCCACCGCCTCAGCGCCACTTTTTAAGGATTGCAAGGTATCTTGACGTAGTCCAGTATTTACCCAGAGCGAAAATCGTTTGCCATCCGGCGTGTTGCAGGGAATATCCCTAAGCTTTTCAAGATCCTTATTAAACTGTCGCTGTTCTCTCTGACGCTGCACATAATTCCGGCGCACTGCACGAGTCGCTCGACTAATAACGTCGCCGGTCGACCCATCTACAATTAATTCTTGTCCTTCAAGTTCAGTCCAAGGTAAGTTAACGGCGCCCATAACGGTAGGAATACCAAGAGCTCGCCCAACAATTGCCATATGTGAATTACTGGACCCTTTGAGTGAAATGATGCCCACCAGCCGACTAACAGGAATGTCAGCAAGCACCGTAGCCGAGAGGTCCTCTCCCAGCAAAACAATGCGCCGTGGTAGGGGTGACTGATCTGTATCCTTGGCTTGCAGATAACCAAGGACTCGCCTACCAAGATCAGTCACATCAGCCGCTCGCTCTCGCAAATAAGAGTCATCCATTTTTTTGAAAGTACGCACATGCTTGAGGATCACAGAGCTCCACGCGCTTGTTGCCGCGCGACCTTGCTTAATGGCGTCTTTCACCTCTCTGACTAACGAGCGATCATCCAGCATGCGGATATAAACTTCAAAAAGCGCAAACTCCTCCTCACTCAATTTACTCGCCAAGCCATCACCCAAATTACGCATATCTCTCTTGGTTGCTTTTAAAGCCTCAAGAAATCTTTTTATTTCTGCAGCGTGGTCCTTAGCGAACCGCTCCGGTACGGCTGAAAGATCAGTGCTGGAGGACACCAATACTGCTCGGCCAATTCCCACTCCAGGGGAGCTCGCTATACCTTGGAATATAGCTTCACGGCTTTTCCCTCGTCCAGCAGAAGCTAGCTGGCGCAAAGCTCCTGTGGCCTCAGCATGCGCAATAGCACCAGAAAGCTGCGCACAAACCGTCACGACAAAAGCCTCTTCTTCAGGGGCAAACCGCCGCTGCGTTTCTTGCTGTAACACCAGCACCCCCAGCACCTTGCGATGATGAATGATGGGGACACCTAAAAACGAATGAAACGGTGATTCGCCTGTCTCTTCAAAATAGGCAAAATTAGGGTGTTGATCTGCATCTTCAAGGTTTAAAGGCTCTTGCTTTGCTGCAACTAATCCAACCAGCCCTTCTCTCATGCCCAATCGAACGTTACCAATCGACTCTTGCCGAAGGCCCTCAGTCGCCATCAGCACATAACACTGGTCCGCCTCATCAAACAAATAGGCCGAGCACACTCCAGCCTGCATTGCTGAGCGTACTTCTGTCACTATGATCGTCAGTACTTCGGGCAGGCTGCGAGCACTATTAACCTCTTGAACAATGGCGCGCAGAGATGCCAACATAACTAGACGCCTCTTGATTGCTGCTGAAAGCGCATGTTTGGCTGGGAAAATTCCTGTAGCGCATTACGATAAACATTGCTCTTAAAAGAGATCACAGCGTTGATCGGATACCAATAGTTGACCCATTCCCAATCGTCAAACTCAGGAGTCCCAGAAGTATCAAAGCGAATCTTTGCCGCATCTCCGGTCATCTGCAGAAAGAACCACTTCTGTTTCTGACCAATGCAAAGTGGTTTTGAGCGCTTACGCTGCATAGCTTCGGGGATGCGGTAATGTAGCCACCTTTTTGTACGCTGAATGATTTTCACATCTGAAGACTCCAAGCCCACTTCTTCATATAACTCCCGATATAAAGCTTGCTCTACAGATTCACCCTTATCAATGCCGCCCTGAGGGAACTGCCATGATTGTTGGCCCACTCTTTTTGCAAGAAATACCTTGCCATTGCCATCACTAATAACAATGCCGACATTAGCGCGGAAACCGTCTTTATCAACCACTATTTTTGTACCTGTGATGGGGAATGATGCATCTTTCTATTGTTCCATAGTATTGGAGTATCGGCAATTTTCTCTTGAGCCGCCGATGTTTGATCGCTATCCTTTCAGTCATTCTAATAATTCTGGTTTAATTAATGGCTCTAGTAATCTTTGATTTAGACAACACCTTGATTGCTGGCGATAGTGACTACAGCTGGGGCGAGTTTTTAGTTAACCGTAATTTGGTCGATCAAGGTCACTACAAAACCATCAACGACAAATTCTATGCTGACTATGAAAATGGCTGTCTGGACATATTTAAGTATCTTGAGTTTTCACTAACGGCTCTCGTTGGTTTATCTCAAAATAAACTCAATAAACTGCATCGTCAGTTTATGGAAGAGATGATCGAACCGTTAAAACTACCAAAAGCCGCACGTCTCATAGAGCAGCATCGTCTAGCGGGAGACCGGCTACTAGTAATCACAGCTACCAACCGCTTTATAGCCGAACCTATCGTCAAGTCACTTGGCATAGAAGAACTTTTAGCAGCAGACCCAGAAATCGTAGATGGTTTTTTTACTGGAAGAATCGTCGGAATACCAACCTATCAACATGGGAAGGTCGAACGATTAAATAGCTGGCTACAACAAAATGATGAAACCTTAGATGGAAGCTATTTTTATAGCGACTCCATTAATGATCTAACCTTACTGCTGGAGGTGGCCAACCCTATCGCGGTAGACCCAGATGATGCTTTGCGCAAAGAGGCTTTGCGCCGAGACTGGGAAATACTTTCACTTCGCAATTAGTTTGCCATGGCCATGGAAATTCTATCGCTGGGTTCTGGGAGGTGAAACTCATCGCCACAGCTATGCGGTTCCTACTCGTCTTCTATCACCATAAAATAGCGATCAACATCCAGCATGTTGTCAAGCTCGTCTAAATTAGATGCCTTAATCCGAAAAAGCCAACCGTCTACATAAGGAGAATGATTAACGGTCTCTGGCTCCTCTTCCAGCTCAAGATTAACCTCCGTGACTTCCCCGGTCACGGGGGAATAGATATCGGAAGCAGCTTTGACAGACTCTATAACAGCTATCTCTGTCCCTGCATCAACCTCAGCACCAACCTCTGGGAGCTCAACGTAAACGACATCACCAAGAGCCGCCTGCGCGTGATCAGTAATGCCTATCACTACTGTCCCGTCACTATCTAACCTCGCCCATTCGTGGCTAAGAGCATATTTTAATTCTGCCGGCAAATCACTCATTGCTAGTCCTTAAGTATGTTATGTAAATAACACCCATTGATTCAAGAGTGTTGTGATTCTAGCTTAGCTTATCGTTTGTCACTCAAGGCCTCAATAATATCTGTTATATTGAGGTCAATTTCAATAATTTTGCTATAGCTTTAGCAGGTAAAACATTATAGCCGAACTTCTAGTGGCGGCTCATTAAGCGCCGCTAGCTGCTCACGAAGCGCGAGAATATGGTCGCTCCAATAGCGCGGGGAATCAAACCAAGTAAATGCCCGAGGAAATGCAGGGTCTGACCAGCGTCTTGCGATCCAGGCACTGTGATGCATGATTCTTAGCGTCCGAAATACTTCGATTAATCGTAACTCCCGATAATCAAAGTCATAAAACTCATTGTAACCCTCAATGATTTCAGCCATTTGCGCAGTCTGTTCCTGGCGATCGCCCGATAAGAGCATCCATAGATCTTGGATGGCTGGCGCCATCCGCGCGTCGTCAAAATCGACAAAATGCGGATAGTCATCGCGCCATAATATATTGCCTGAATGGCAGTCGCCATGGACACGAATATTATTAACCTCACCATAGTCGGCAAGAATCCTATCGATAGCTTTTAGCACATCCAGAGCCAAGGAATCATAAGCCGGGCTCAACTCTTTTGGTATAAAATCTTTACTAATAAGCGAATACGAGTCCCAACCAAAATTTTTGATATTTAAAGTGGGCCGATGCTTAAACTTGCTAGCGGCGCCAACTCCATGGAAGCGACCCAACAATCTACCTAAAATAAATAGGTTGTCTAGGTTGTCTAACTCAGGCGCGTGGCCCCCTTTGCGCTCATAAAGTGCGAACCGGAATCCCGCATAGTGGCTAATACTATTGTTCTCTGAATTGATCCAAGGGCAAACGACGGGTAGTTCTTGCTCTTTAAGTTGGAAGCAATATTGATGCTCTTCGAAAATTTGCTCGTCAGACCAACGCTCAGGACGATAAAATTTCACAATCATGGGTGTCTTTTCTTCTATACCAATCTGATAGACGCGGTTTTCATAGCTGTTTAACGCCAAAAACCGTCCATCACAAATAAAGCCTTGGCTCTCAACAGCACCGATTAGCACATCGGGTGTTAACGCATCAAACGGATGGCTATTAAGTTCACTCATAAAGTCTAATCCAGATTAGGTTTGCCACGCATGGTCTTCTTTTTACCGTGCTGCGTCTTTTTGTCCACTCGCCTGACTTGTGAGCCTCGTGTTGGTTTAGTCGGCCTTCTCGTCTTGGCAGTAAAGCCGGCAGATTGAATCAATCGCTGCAACCGCTCAATGGCCTCAATACGGTTTTTGTCCTGACTCCGATACTGCTGAGCCTTAATAATGACAATGCCATCTTTTGAAATTCTATGATCACTTAAGCGTAATAGTCGTTGCTTATAAAAATCTGGGAGTGAAGATTGATTGATGTCAAAACGCAAATGAATAGCCGAGGACACCTTATTGACGTTTTGTCCACCTGGTCCCTGAGCGCGTATCGCCGAAATATCCAGCTCGGTCTCAGAAATTGAAACAGTACTAGAAATAATCAACATTAGTCACTGGGCTCAACAAAGCTAAATCGCGGCACCTGCTCGCCTTCAAACGACACTAATTCTTGAAACATATCCAAGGGTCTTACCCACATGCTGTAATCACCGTAAAGCGTTCGATAAACAACAAGCTCCTCCTGCGTTTCACTGTGGGTCGCTACCTCTATAACCTGATAGAGATTACCTTTGTAGTGCTTGTAAATACCTTTTATGATGCTCATAGAATTACCTTTCGGAGGATCCGACTTCAGTTATGCAGTGGATACTTTCCGATAGGCTGAGGCTTAATTGATCACCGAGTTTCAATGGCCCAACCCCTACAGGAGTTCCAGTCAGTACTATATCACCCGGCAACAAGGTAAAAAACTGACTGATGTAAGACAGTAAGGCTAAAACCGGCGTAAGCATATCCGCCGTATTACCATTTTGCTTTATCTTATGATTCTGCCGTAAAACGATCTGCTGATTTTGTAAATTAGTACTCTGAGTGATAGGCATAAAACCAGAAACCGGACAGGCCCCATCAAAAGATTTAGCTTTCTCCCATGGCAAGCCTTTTTCTTTGAGCTCCTGCTGCAGGTCTCGAAGAGTTAGATCTAGCGCAAGACCAATCCCCGCTATAGCAGCAGACGCCGTCTCTTGATTACAGTGTCTTAGCGGCCACCCAACAAGAATACTCATCTCCACCTCAAAATGGCATTCACCAAGGTGGGTCGGTATGACTAAGGGCTCGTCAAGTTTAACCAGAGCCGTACTTGGCTTAATGAATAATACGGGCTCGGTGGGAATCGGATTATTTAACTCTTTCGCATGAGCAGCATAGTTTCTCCCCACACAAACGACCTTCCCTAAAGGCAAGTCGCTTGCCTGCCCGCCAACAAAATGCTGGTAATTTTGCATATGAATT
Source organism: Porticoccaceae bacterium (assembly GCA_018654575.1). Lineage (GTDB taxonomy): Bacteria > Pseudomonadota > Gammaproteobacteria > Pseudomonadales > Porticoccaceae > HTCC2207. The sequence goes on along the minus strand of JABILI010000024.1, from coordinate 1,398 downwards.
CCTAGATGCCTGATCTCAGACCAAGTTAGTTAAGGCTTAACCTAAGGTTAAATGATCAGTTAAAAAATAATCGGCCTATCATCATTGAGATAGATTGCGCCCTTAACAATACGATATATTAACCAAACAGTGACCACTGCCGCACTGAGCCAGCCGAGTAATATAAGCCACGATAGCCACGCTAAAATAGTCCACAATAAACCGTACCAAAAAGTGTTTACTTGCCAGCGAAAGTGCCCCTCTAACCAACTTTCACTTACGTCATCCATTTTAAGGTAGTTTATGACCAATGCAGCAATAGCCGTTAGACCCCCGGTAACAAACCCCAAAGCTTGTAATAAATAAACTAACAACGTTAGATTCTTGTTTTTAGATGGGCTCGGCATCTTCAAGACGTCGTCCCCATCATTGGCATCCTCATTCATTACGAATATTTTCCTTGTTGAAACATTTAATCCAGATTAAAAACACACGTTGGAGTCATAATTTTTTTGCCTTGGACAACATTGCAAAGTCCGAAAAATGGCAATGATTTTAATGTGCTTAATGGTAACATAAGGTTATTGTCTTGACGGCTCAACCTCTAGCAAGAAAATATTTCAAGATATTTTTATGCGATATTAAGGGCAAATATAGCAACACTCCAGAAATGGCTTAAAATCGCAAAAATAGATATTCACCGTGTTTGGCAACTTAAATAACGCTATTTAACAAAAAAACACCTCCAAATAAGCGTTTTTGGGCCCTAAATTTAAACAAAATTAGCCAAATCGATAAAAAACCCATACACTTACGCGCTCTCGGATCAACTACCATGTTGTTTGGTTGTATGATTCTGAGTCGCTTCCGGCCCATAGTTTACAATTTGATAAGGAAGTGTTGGCTAGCCCCGTGATGAGGCTGGATATTTTTAATGCCTTAAACGGTATACATTTTTTAAGTGAGGTTATTATGTCAGGGGAAAGAGTTTCTGGCACTGTTAAGTGGTTTAACGACAGTAAGGGTTTTGGATTCATTGAACAAGAAGGCGGCGGTGACGTATTTGTTCACCACAGCGCTATTCAAGCTGATGGATTTAAATCATTGAAAGAAGGTCAAGCAGTAACGATGGAAGTTACTCAAGGCCAAAAAGGCGCTCAAGCTGAGAACGTAGTTGCCGATTAATTTCTTCCACTGTCGCTAGATGGTTGTAAGAAAATTTTAAAAAACCCCCAAACAGCAATGTTTGGGGGTTTTTTATGCCTCGCCAGTATCTAGCTATAAAATTAATCGACAAAAAAATCCTACCATTAGGCAGGATTTCTTTACTACGCTAAGAATAGCTGCTGCTATACCAAGAGTACTACTTAATTTTTGCTTCTTTGTAGATCACATGCTTTTGAATAGTGGGATCGTATT
>JABILI010000073.1 GCA_018654575.1 Porticoccaceae bacterium | reverse complement strand
TGATTGCAGTACCTAGCCTTGATGAGCCAACAAATAACCCTGCAGACTGACACTCAGAGCTTAGTTTATGGGACGAATACAGAATTTAGTCTTATCAGCCTTTTTACTGACGGTATCGATCGGATCTCTAGGTACTGAATCGTCTTTTGATGGCCACCGAGCGATGCAAAATATAGCCGCCCAACTGGCCCATGGCCCTCGTGAGCCAAGCAATTTGGATGCTAAACAAAAAACCCTTCTCTATATTCAACAAACGGCAAAGACCCACGCCGATCAGGTAGCTATTCAGCCATTTAAAGCCCATGGCCTGAACGGCACGAATATTTGGGCCAGTTTTATCAACAAAACCACCAAAGCAAATGCGGGTCGTATCATGCTAGGCGCTCACTGGGATACCCGACCTAGGTCAGACCAAGAAGAGAGTCTCGCTAAACAAAAGATCCCTACTCCCGGCGCCAATGACGGTGCATCCGGTGTTGCGGTATTGTTGGAGCTGGCACGTATTTTTGCTATCAACCCACCCCCGGTGACCGTAGACTTAGTGTTTTTTGACCTGGAGGACATGGGCAATATCAACAATCTCCCCTTCTCAATTGGTGCCAGAGAATTTATCGCGCGCAACCCCTTTTATCGCCCTAGCGCCGGTGTGATTCTTGATATGGTCTGCGATAAGAACCTATCCATTCCAAAGGAGTTATACTCTAAGACGAAAGCAGTACAACTATTAAATCGAATTTGGGGAATAGCCGACGCGCAAAATGCGACTGTTTTTAAAGATAAAGACGGTACCTATATTCAAGATGACCATATACCGTTTCTAGATGCCGGCATCCCGGTTGTTGATCTAATTCATTACCCATTCCCGGCCTACTGGCACACCTCAAAAGACACTTTTGACAAATGCAGTAGCCAGAGCCTGCAACAAGTTGGAAATGTGATATCGTCCCTGGTGTATGAGGTTCCTTAATCAAATTAAATCACCATTAACAATAGGAGTGTTAATAGCATGAGTATAAAAACTATAGGTTGGATAACCTTAACTCTTGGCAGTCTTCTTGCCATTGCTACGACCAGCCTAGCGCATGCCAATGATGATTTGGTAGATTCTATTCAAGCTGACTATGAAAATCGCTTAGGCGATATGTTTGAAGAATTCCATGCTAACCCAGAGCTCAGCCTAGCCGAATTTAAAACCTCTAAGAAGATTGCCAAAGAATTACGAACCCACGGATTTAGTGTTACTGAAAATGTAGGCGGTACCGGCATTGTTGCTTTATTAAAAAATGGTAAAGGGCCACTGGTAATGATGCGTGCAGATATGGACGGTCTTCCAGTTCAAGAGAAGTCGGGGCTTCCTTATGCCTCCAAAGCAACTCAACTGGATCCTGTGACCCAAAAAACGTTTCCAGTGATGCATGCCTGTGGTCATGATGTACATATTACTAGCCTGATCGGCACCGCTAAACAAATGGTGGGTAGAAAGGACCAGTGGTCCGGCACCCTAATGCTAATTGGCCAACCGGCTGAAGAACGTGTTTTGGGCGCAAGGGCCATGATGGAAGATAATCTCTGGCAGCGCTTTGGCAAGCCAGATTATGCCTTGGCATTCCATGTATTTTCCAATCTTCAAGCAGGCGTTATCAACGTCGTAGAAGGCTCCCCCTTTGCTGGAGCAGACACTGTTGATATTTATGTGCATGGTGTAGGGGCTCATGGCGCCTACCCTCATGCGGGAAGGGATCCTATCGTTCTAGGCAGTCAAATCGTGATGGCGCTGCAGACACTTGTCTCACGAGAGTTATCGCCTAGACAGTCTGGTGTAGTGACTGTGGGAGCTTTTCATAGCGGGACTAAACACAATATTATCTCCGATCTAGCTCATCTGCAGCTGACCGTGCGAAATACTAATATTAAAACTCGAGAGACACTGTTGCAGGGAATTAAACGCATTGCAGAGAACTTAGGTCGTGCCGCTGGACTGCCAGAAGATAAGTTACCAGAGGTTATTTATTCAGAAGAATCTGTGCCGCCTACCATTAATAACGATGCAATGGTCCGCCGCCTTAAGAATGTTTGGCAAACAGCAATGGGGGAAGATCGCGTTACCTCTCATCAACCAGAGGGAATGGGAGCTGAAGACTTTCCTTTCTTTACCACAGACCCTGAGATCAAAAGCGTCTACTTCAGAGTTGGTGGCACAGACAAAGATTATATTGCGGCTGCCATATCGGGTGTAGGCCCAGCCGTGCCATCGCACCATAGTCCTTTATTTAAGATCCAACCCGAGCCGGCAGTGACCGCGGGTATAGAAGCCACCGTACTGGCATTATTGGATTTGATGGCGCCCACTCAATAGGAGTAAGGAGTCCCCAACATAAGCTGTATGGTATAAGTCATTCTCTCTACTCTGGGCGCGCGCTCCTACCTGATTAAAAACGAAATTGCCTACGAGAAAATATCCCTATGCAATCAGGCAGTTCTATAATAATCAGAGCACTGATTTAAGAGCTTTAAGGCAAAAAT
>JABILI010000031.1 GCA_018654575.1 Porticoccaceae bacterium | reverse complement strand
CAAAGACGTCGAGAGGCAGCCACAAACGATCCTTTTGAGTCCGGTATTGTTTCGGTAGGTGGCTCGCAAATCCGTATTTCCGTAGAATTCTATCTGGTAGCCATTTTCTTCGTTATTTTTGATTTGGAAACCGTCTTTATTTTTGCCTGGGCTATAGCCTTCTTTGAGCTTGGCTGGCAAGGCTATTTATCTATGGTGGTGTTTATCGCGATACTTGGGCTGGCACTAGTGTATGAATGGCGGTCTGGCGCATTGGACTGGGGAAATAAAACGCGCGTTGGATTAAAAGAAGCGCTGAAATCGGCTGAGGGGAAATAATGGATTGGAGTTTAACGCGACCCGAGCAGGGTAATGTAGTTGGCCAGAGCGATGATTTTATTGAAGAACAGGTTAAGCGTAATGTGGCTTTTGCTAAGCTTGAAGATTTAATTGCTTGGGGGCGCGCTCATTCCTTGTGGCCATTTAATTTCGGCCTCTCTTGCTGTTATGTAGAGATGGCGACTTCTTTTACTAGCCGACATGATATTGCACGCTTTGGTTCTGAGGTTATTCGCGCCACTCCACGTCAAGCCGACCTAATGGTCATTTCAGGGACCTGCTTTTTAAAAATGGCGCCGGTGATTCAGCGTCTATACGAACAGTTGTTAGAGCCTCGATGGATTATTTCCATGGGTTCGTGTGCTAATTCGGGCGGTATGTACGATATTTATTCCGTCGTGCAAGGTGTTGATAAATTTATTCCGGTAGATGTATATGTCCCCGGCTGTCCGCCACGTCCAGAAGCTCTCATGCAGGGCTTGATAATGCTTCAAGAATCGATTGGCAAGGAGCGACGCCCCATTACCTGGGCCGCTGGGGATCAAACGATCGTCAAGCCAGCCAAAATCAGCAAGCGTGATGAACTTACCGCGCAACGCATTCAGGCAACAGAATTAAGGGAACCGACAAAAACATAGGGTCCCAATAACAATCTGAGAGGGTTAAATGCAGACGGCTGAATCAATGGTTCATAGCCAAGTAGAAGAAAGCTTGTATCGCCAGTTTGAACAGCAACAGTTTACTGTTCAAGCCACGGCCGACTCCATTCTGACACTGTGGGTGCCTAGGTCTCTATTGTCTGACGTTTTGCTGTTTCTAAAACCCCAGTTTTCAATGCTCTATGATCTGTTCGCGATTGATGAGCGCACCCGGCAACATCGGTCTGGCCAACCTACTTCAGATTTTACTGTTGTTTATCAGCTGCTCTCTATGGAGCGCAACGATGATATTCGCATCAAAGTGGCGCTGACTGAGTCTGATCTGCACCTGCCGACGATTATTACCATTTGGCCTAACGCCAATTGGTATGAGCGAGAGGCTTGGGATATGTTTGGCGTGGTCTTTGATGGCCATCCTAACCTTTATCGTATTCTTCTGCCGCCGACGTGGGAGGGTCACGCGTTACGCAAAGATCATCCAGCACGAGCCACCGAGATGGCACCTTTTGAGATGGGACCTGAACGAGTTGCTAAAGAGCAAGAGGCGCTGCGTTTTCGCCCTGAAGAATGGGGTATGGAAAAGGCGACTGAAGATAGTGAATATATGTTCCTCAATCTGGGTCCGAATCACCCCAGTGTCCACGGAGTATTTCGGGTTGCTCTGCAATTAGATGGCGAGGTGATTGTTGATTCGGTCCCTGATATTGGTTATCACCATCGTGGTGCTGAAAAGATGGGCGAACGCCAAACATGGCACACCTACATTCCCTACACAGACCGAATTGATTATCTTGGCGGGGTTATGAATAACTTAGCCTATATTCAATCAGTGGAAATGCTCGGGGGCGTAGTGGTGCCAGAACGCGCCAAGATTATTCGTATTATGCTGTCTGAGTTGTTCAGAATTTCTAGTCACCTAGTGTTTTACGGGACGTTTGTTCAAGACGTCGGCCAAATGTCTCCTGTGTTTTATATGTTCGCTGACCGTGAGCGATTGTTCGGAATTATTGAGGCGATTACTGGTGGACGTATGCACCCTGCATGGTTCCGTATTGGTGGCGTTGCTCAGGACCTTCCGGAGGGTTGGGATACGTTGGTTCGCGACTTTATCGACTTTTTACCAGCTCGTCTGGATCATTACGACAAGATGGCCATGCAGAACAAAATGCTTAAAGATCGTACAGTCGGTATTGGTATTTATACCCAGCAAGAAGCCATTGACTGGGGCATTACTGGTCCTGGACTACGAGCCACGGGTTGTGATTGGGATGTACGTAAAAAACGCCCTTACGGTGGATATGATCAGTTCGACTTTGATGTCCCGGTTTCACATAACGGTGATTGTTATGACCGTGCTGAGTTGCGTATTGAAGAGATGCGTCAGAGCTTACGTATTATCCGGCAGTGCCTTGATAACATGCCCTGTGGGGCATATAAGAGCGACCATAGGCTGACTACTCCGCCACCAAAAGAGAGGACAATGGAAGATATTGAGACTCTTATACATCATTTTCTTAATGTTAGCTGGGGGCCGGTGGTGCCAGCTGGCGAGGCCTCGGTAATGATTGAGGCAACCAAAGGTATAAATAGTTACCACCTAATCAGTGACGGTGGCACTAATTCATATAGAACACGTATACGAACGCCTTCCTTTCCTCACTTACAGCAAATACCCCTAATCAGTAATGGGCTAATGATCCCCGATTTAATTGCGATTATTGCCAGTATCGATTTTGTTATGGCGGATGTTGACCGATGAGTAATGCAAAGATGATTCAAAGTGATGTTAGTTCAGTACTGACGCTGCAAGAAATGGCTGAGATAGATCACGAATTGGAGCATATTCCCTATAAATCAGGGGCGGCGATTGATGCCCTAAAGATTATTCAGGCTGGGCGCGGCTGGGTGTCTGATGAGTGTCTTCAAGCCATCGCCAAATATCTAGGCATGTCCTCTGAAGAGTTGGAGGGAGTGGCAACCTTTTATAACTTAATTTATCGCCGCCCGGTGGGTGAGAAAGTCATTCTGTTTTGTGACAGCGTTAGTTGCTGGATAAGTGGTTGTGACAGTGTTAAGCAAACTCTTTCTGATACGTTGGGTGTCGACTATGGTGAAACCACTAAAGACAATCGCTATACGCTGCTTCCAGTTCCCTGTTTGGGGGCCTGTGATAGGGCACCAGTGATGATGGTGGGCGATGATTTGGTCACCCATCTTGATGACAATAAAATCAATGAACTGTTTTCTGCTGGTAAAACGGGAGATCAGTCTTAATGGGAAAAGTACTTACACGCAATATTGAACCCGGCAAGGCGCCAACCGACATGGCTGCCTATGAGGCCAACGGCGGATATCAAGGTTTACGTAAAGCAATGTCTGGCATGTCGCCCCAAGATTGCCGGGAGGTGGTCAGCGCATCTAATTTACGGGGACGTGGAGGAGCTGGATTTCCCACTGGTATGAAGTGGAGCTTTGTGCCGATGGATGATAAATGCACCCCTGGACACAAGTATCTAGTGTGCAATGCTGATGAAATGGAACCAGGTGCATTTAAAGATCGCTTGTTGATGGAGTATGACCCACACCAGCTCATTGAAGGGATGATTTTATCGGCATACTGTATTGGCGCTGATATTTCTTATATCTTTATCCGTGGTGAATACATCGTTGCCATCGAACGCCTGCGCAAGGCGCTGGAAGAATGTTATGCCAAAGGCTATCTTGGCGAAAACATTCTTGGTAGCGGTTACAAGCTTGAGATGTACGTGCATCCCAGTGCTGGCCGTTATATCTGTGGTGAAGAAACAGCTCTCATTAATGCTCTTGAAGGTAAGCGAGCAAATCCTAGAGCTAAACCACCGTTCCCTCAGGTGAGTGGTCTATGGGGGCGTCCGACTATTGTTAACAATGTCGAAACGCTATGTAACATCCCGCATATTATTGATCGTGGTGCGGACTGGTTTAAGAGCCTCGGGGTGGGTGAGGACGCAGGCACCAAATTGTTTGGCGTTAGTGGGCGGGTTAAAAACCCTGGTTGTTGGGAGCTCCCTATGGGTACGCCTATCCGCGAAATCCTCGAAAACCACGCTGGCGGTATGCAAGACGGTCTACAACTTAAAGGCTTTTTGCCCGGCGGCGGTTCGACTGACTTTTTAACCTCAGATCATCTTGACTTAGCCATGGACTATAACGTGATTGGTAAAGCGGGTAGCCGTATGGGTACGGGCACCATGATTATTCTCGATGATCAGACTTGCCCAGTGGGCATGGTGTTAAATCTGATTCGCTTTTTTGCCCATGAATCCTGTGGGTTTTGCACTCCTTGTCGTGACGGTCTGCCTTGGACAAGGCAGGTATTAGAAGACATAGAACAGGGTCGTGGCAAAGTTGAAGATCTGGATACGCTTGAATATCAAATTAATTATATAGGCGCTATCGGCAATACTCATTGTGCCCTAGCACCGGGCGCTATGGAGCCACTGCAAAGTGCACTTAAATATTTCCGTGAGGATTTTGAACGACATATTAGTGGCGGCTGTTGCCCTTACCACTCAGGAAGGGGAGCCTAAACTATGCCGATGATCTATGTTGATGGTCAGGAAATTGAGGTGGTTCAAGGAGAAAATATACTTGAAGCCTGCCTTAATGCTGGACTAGATCTGCCTTATTTCTGCTGGCACCCTGCTATGGGCTCTATCGGATCATGCCGGCAATGCGCTCTGGTTCAATATCAGAATGAGGACGATACCAGAGGCCGCATTATAATGGGTTGCATGACCCCTGTGAGTGAAGGCGCGCGATTCTCACTGAAGGCTGAGAATGCCGCAGAGTTTCGTGAGGCGGTGGTCGAAAGTCTTATGCTTAATCATCCCCATGACTGTCCTGTGTGTGCTGAAGGCGGAGAATGTCATCTACAAGATATGACCGTTATGGTTGGACATCGTGACCGGCGATATACAGGTAAAAAGAACACCTATCGAAACCAATATTTGGGGCCTCTAATTCATCATGAGATGAATCGTTGTATAGCTTGCTATCGATGTGAGCGCTATTACCGAGATTACGCGGGTGGCAAAGATCTAGGGGCTCAAGCCTCTCATGACCATCTGTATTTTGGTCGCCATGAAGAAGGTGTCTTAGAGAGTGAGTTTTCGGGCAATCTGGTTGAGGTATGTCCCACAGGTGTTTTTACTGACAAACCGTTCTTAAAGCAATATAGCCGAAAGTGGGATTTACAGTCTGCACCCTCTATCTGCCAGGGCTGTGCGGTGGGCTGTAATATTGCCCCTGGGGAGCGTTATGGCAAGGTTAAGCGAGTCCATAATCGCTATAACCAAGATGTTAATGGCTACTTTATCTGTGATCGAGGTCGCTTTGGTAGCGGCTATCTGAACAGTGATTTGCGTCTTGATTATGCGGGCATTAAGAATCCCGATGGCAGCTTTTTTGCCGTTCATCAGCAGCAAGCATTAGACACAGCCGCTGGTTGGATGGCGGGTAAAAAAATCGCGGCTATTGGTTCGCCAAGAGCATCGCTTGAGGCAAATTATCTATTGCGAGAGTTGGTTGGTGCAAAGAACTTTGTAGCAGGATTTTCAGATCAAGAAGCTGAGTTAATGGGTAGTATTACTACTATCCTGCAGACGACCAAGGCTATTAATCCATCGATTAAACAGATGGAGTCTGCCGATGCGGTCCTCATTCTCGGCGAAGATGTGACTAATACTGCTCCACGAGTGGCGCTTGCATTACGACAGTCGGTGCGCAACAAAGCCTTTGAATTAGCCGAGCAGATGGGTCTTCCAGCATGGCAAGACGCGGCAGTTCGTAATCTTGCACAAGACCAGCGTTCGCCAATGACCATAGTGTCAGCCTTAGATACCCGTCTTGACGATGTTGCCAGCACCTGTGTTTCGTTGGCGCCCGATGATATAGCCGCCTTTGGTTATGCTGTTGCGGCAGCCTTAGCCGGTGAGCTGACCGATAACCCCAGTGCAGATGCCACCGCACAGATGTTAAAAACGGCGAAAAACCCCTTAATTGTTAGCGGTTCGAGCATGGCTCATCAGGGCGTGATTGACAGCGCTGCAGCAGTGGCCGACGCTCTTGATAAGGCCACAAGTATGTTGAGTTTTTGTGTGCCTGAGTGCAATAGTTTGGGGCTTGCGCTGATGGTCGCCGATGGTTTGGGCGGTAGCTTGAGCGACTTAGTTAAAAGAGCCCCCAAGCTAGATGCACTAATTATATTGGAAAATGATGTGTATCTGCGTGGCGATAAGTCGCAAATCGACCAGTTATTGGCCAGTGGCACTAAAGTGATTACCTTGGATATACATGAGAACAGTACCCTTGACCAATCTGACTTGGTCATGGCTGCGGCATCCTATGCAGAGTCTCAAGGTACTTTGGTCAGCAGTGAAGGCCGTGCTCAGCGGTTCTACCCTGTGCATTCGCCAGCTGCTGAGAGATTACCTAGCTGGCAATGGTTGTTGCGCCTGGCCAATGTCATGGGGCATAAAAAGTTATCTAAATTGGAGCATTTCGATCATATAGTGGCTGCCTGTGCCAAGAGTAATCTGCTGTTTGCTGGTTTGGTGGATGTCGCGCCGCTCAATAGTTTCCGAGATCGCGGTTCAAAGATACCTCGTCAAACTCATCGTTATAGCGGTCGTACAGCGATGAATTCAGGTGTTTCGGTACATGAGCCTCAACAGCCAAAAGATCACGAAAGCCCGTTGTCCTATAGTATGGAAGGTTTAAATCGCGATCAGCCCTCATCATTAATGCCCTTCGTTTGGTCGCCAGGATGGAATTCCAACCAGTCGCTGCAAAAGTTTCAATCTGAGGTGGATGGTCCTCTGAAAGGCGGCCCATCAGGGGTGCGTTTGATTAGTTCGTCTCTACAGGGAGCTGACCTTTCTCAGCAAATCGATAAAGTGACATTGACGGCTCATCAGTGGCACCTAGTGCCCATGCAGCAAATTCACGGGAGCGATGAATTGTCTGCTCATACCGAAGAAATTGCTGAGCTAGCAGGTCGCGGTTTTATTGCCATTGGCCAGAAAGTCGCCGAAAAACTGTCTGTCTCTGAAGGAGATGGTCTGTTGGTTACGCAGGGGGAGGTCGAATGTTCTCTGGAGGTCAGAATTTTATCGAGGGTGGCCAAGAACTGTATTGGCTACAGTGTGGGCTACCCTGAGGCGCAAGGACTAACGGCCGGCAGCTTGGTTAGCTTGAAGGCAGATGCAACCTGGCAGCGCTCGGGCGCTGAGATGATTGCTTCGGACAAGGCATCTTTTGAACAAGTGATTAGTGATGGAGGTGCGAGTAATGTCTGAGTTGATGCCAGTACTTCTTGCGCTCACTATTTTAATCGGTGGCGTTGCTGGTGCGGCTGTTTTGACGTGGTTCGAGAGGCGTTTGCTGGGTGTTTGGCAAGATCGATATGGGCCTAATCGACTTGGGCCGCTCGGTATTGGCCAGGTGGCCGCGGACATGATTAAACTGTTGTTCAAAGATGACTGGGTTCCACCATTTGCTGATCGACTGGTATTTATCTTTGCGCCTACCGCCATTGTCGTCGCCATGATGATGGGCTTTGCCGTTGTGCCATTTGCCCCCGATATGATGATTATCGACGTTAATATTGGCTTGTTGTTCTTTCTTGGCATGACATCTCTTGCAGTCTACAGCGTACTACTAGGTGGTCTTGCCTCTAACAATAAATATGCGCTTTTGGGCGGCTTACGGTCGGCGGCGCAAATGGTTAGTTACGAAGTCTTTATGGGCCTTTCATTAATTGGTGTGGTGATGATGACTGGCAGCTTTAGTTTGGTTGATATCGTCGAAGCCCAGACGGATGTGTGGTTTTGTTTTTCCCAGATACTCGGGTTAATCGTATTTATTATTGCCGGTATTGCCGAGAGCCATCGTTTGCCTTTCGACCTACCGGAAGCTGAACATGAACTTACAGCAGGTTTCCACACTGAGTACGGTGGTATGAAGTTTGCCATGTTTATGCTCGGTGAATACCTCGGGCTAATGCTCATTTCGTGCATGATTGTGACGCTATTCTTTGGTGGCTGGCATGGGCCTATGTTGATCGGTGAATGGTTGCCGCCATTCTTCTGGTTTAGTTTTAAAGTATTTGTGATTATTTGTTTCTTTGTCTTATTGCGCGCAGCTATACCTCGACCGCGTTATGACCAATTAATGTCACTTGGCTGGAAAGTCATGTTACCCATCACGCTGGTTAATATCTTGGTGACGGGTGCCGTGCTGTTATGGATGGAGGGAGTCGCCTGATGTTAAGTGAACTACGAACCATGTGGGAAGTGCTCAAGCACACCTTTACCAAGGCTGAAACTGTTCAGTATCCTGAGGAAATGCCATATCTGGCGCCACGTTATCGCGGACGCATTGTGTTGACTCGCGACCCTGATGGCGAAGAGCGTTGCGTAGCCTGTAATCTTTGTGCCGCTGTATGCCCTGTTGACTGTATAGCACTGCAGAAAGACACCCGCGAAGATGGCACCTGGTATCCAGAGTTTTTCCGCATCAACTTTTCACGCTGCATTATGTGCGGCATGTGTGAAGAGGCGTGTCCGACCTATGCTATCCAGCTGACGCCTGATTTTGAGATGTGTGAGTACGATCGCCAAAACATGGTCTATGAGAAAGAACATTTACTGATTGATGGCGTGGGTAAATACCCAGATTACAATTTTTATCGAGTGTCTGGTATGAAAACAGCGACTAAAGACAAAGGTGAGGCTCTCAACGAAGCGAGACCAATCGATACTAAGAGTTTATTGCCATGAGCCAACTTCATATAAAAACAGACCTGAGGACCGTCCATGCTTGAAATCGTATTTTTCTACATAGCGTCCACGGTTGCATTAGTGGCGACGGTGATGGCTATGACCAGAGCGAATGCTATTCACGCCCTAATTTATCTGATTGTTTCGCTGCTGGCAGTTGCCGTTATCTTTTTCTTGATTGGCGCGCCATTTGCCGCCGCCCTAGAGATCGTTATTTATGCTGGAGCAATCATGGTGCTATTTGTTTTTGTCATCATGATGCTCAATTTAGGTGAAAAGGGTGATAAACAGGAGCGACAATGGTTACAGCCTTCAATATGGGCAGGACCGGCTGTTTTATCGGCAGTTTTACTCATTGAGTTGGTGATGGTCATTAGTCAAACCAATGGTCCAGTGTCTGTCACTGCGGTCTCGGCAAAAGAAGTGGGTTTGGCTTTATTTGGCCCCTATGTATTGGCGGTAGAGATTGCCTCAATGTTATTGCTGGCAGGACTCGTAGGTTCTTTCCATCTTGGTCGACGTTATCTTGAGCGAGACAACTTAGAAAAACAGGGTGGTCAATAATGGATGGCCTGAATATACCTCTTAACCATATTCTTCTGGTCTCATCTCTCCTGTTTGCCATTGGCATGCTCGGCCTAATGATCAGACGTAATATTATTTTCATATTGATGTCACTGGAGGTCATGCTTAATGCAGCGGCCTTGGCGTTTGTCGCCGCCGGGGCTCATTGGGGGCAGCCTGATGGACAGGTAGTATTTATGCTTATCCTCACTGTGGCTGCAGCTGAGGTAGCAGTGGGCTTGGGCTTGGTGCTTCAAGTTCAGAAGCGCTTTAAAACATTGGATATGGATCATGCCAACCGGATGCAGGGTTAAATATGAGTGAGACTATTTGGTTAATACCACTGATACCCTTGCTTAGTTCAGTGACATTAATGCTGTTTGGCAGTCGTCTTAAAGTGTCTCAAATTGGGATTATAGGGGTCGCCTCGGTAGGTATAGCCGCGTTACTGACGTTATGGCTGGCGACCGAATTCATGCAAAATCAGCAGGTTATACAGTTGTCACTGTGGACCTGGATGGAAGTGGCAGGGTTTGCCCCCGGCATTTCGTTTTATTTCGATGGGCTAACCCTAGTGATGATGTCGGTGATCACTGGCGTTGGCTTTTTGATTCATCTTTTCTCTACCGAATTTATGGAGAAAGATCCAAGTTATGCCCGATATTTCGCCTACTTAAATATGTTTGTTGCCGCCATGTTGGTACTGGTGATGGCCGACAATCTTTTATTACTTTATCTGGGCTGGGAAGGTGTAGGGGTCTGTAGTTACCTATTAGTGGGTTTCTGGTATCAGCACAACGCTAACGGCCATGCCGCGCGTAAAGCCTTTATTGTTACCCGTATTGGCGATACTGCTATGGCATTAGGTTTATTGCTGTTGTTCACCCAGTTGGGAACCTTAGACATTCAGGCCATGGTGGGTGAGGCTAATCAAACCTGGCAGGTGGGCGATACTATCCCCCTAATAGCTTGCCTGCTATTAGTCTGTGGGGCTGTCGGCAAATCAGCTCAGCTGCCGCTACATACTTGGTTGCCAGATGCGATGGCGGGTCCAACACCCGTTAGCGCATTGATTCATGCAGCGACTATGGTTACCGCTGGGGTTTACCTAATAGCACGTACCCATGGATTGTTCTTGTTAGCGCCTACGGCCATGACCGTTGTGGCCGTTATTGGCATAACCACCTCGCTGATGGCAGCTTTTACAGCGCTAATGCAAACCGACATTAAACGCATCTTGGCCTACTCGACCATTAGCCAGATCGGCTATATGTTTCTTGCTTTGGGCGTGGGCGCATGGAGTGCAGGTATTTTCCACCTAATGACCCATGCGTTTTTTAAAGCGCTATTATTCTTGGGGTCAGGTGCCATTATTCACTGCCTGCATCACGAACATAATATTTTCAAAATGGGTGGCCTGAGGACTCGAATGCCGGTCACCTTTTGGAGTTTTATGATCGGCTCAGCCGCATTAGCGGCGCTACCGATGACCTCGGGATTCTTCAGTAAAGATCAGATTTTACTGCAGGCTTACCAACTTCCCGATATAGGGCCAGCATTATGGATGGCCGGGCTCCTAGGGGCCTTGCTGACCGCAATTTACAGCTTTAGATTAGTCTTTGTGGTGTTTTTTGGTAAGGCCAACACCGAACCGGATAAAGACACTGGATGGCGCATGGCAGTCCCGCTTTCGGTGTTGTGTTTCTTAGCCATGGTTGGCGGTTGGTTCATGATCCCGGTGAGTGAAGTTTTCCCTGCTAGCGATGGAAGTCATCCGGCGCATTGGGTTGAATACGTTTCCATATCGGTGCCTATTGTTGGCGTGCTATTAGCATATTTCATATTCTACAGCGGTCGGTTGAAAATTGATGGACTTGCAAACTCAACCTTAGGTAAAAGCCTCGGGCAGTTTTGGCTCAGCGGTTGGGGTATCGACTGGCTCTATGACCACCTTTTTGTTAAGCCTTATTATGGATTGGCTAATATGCTTAAAGGAGAACCTGTGGATGCGATATACGGCTTAATCGTTGCCCTAAATCAAACATTTAACCACTGGCTGAGTGTCGCTCAATCGGGGCGCATGCGCTGGTATTTAGCCAGCATGGTAGCAGGGCTGATCCTAGTGATTACTCTGGCCGCTAATCTTTCAGAGGGCGCGCTCTAATGGTGATGATTAACCTGATAGTCATACTCCTAGTTGGCGGCTTATTGGCTATATTGTCTGAGCGCATTAGTGACACTATGCCTCGAAAAGTGGCCATGGGTGTGGTCCTAGTTGACTTGTTGTACCTACTTGTCTGTCTGTCTGGTATGCCTGACATTACCCAATTACAGGCGCCTGTGGCCAATGATCCCTCGTCGTGGTTAATGCACTTTAAGGCTGACTGGATTCCAGCTTTCGGGATTAGTATTGAATTGGCATTAGACGGCATTAGTTTACTAATGGTATTGCTAACATTGGTTCTTGGTGCCATTGCAATAAGCGCGTCATGGACGGACATTGTGGTGCGCAAAGGCTTCTTTGAAGCTAACTTACTGTGGTCTCTTGCAGGCGTGCTAGGGGTTTTCATGGCCCTAGATCTGATGCTGTTCTTCCTGTTTTGGGAGGTAATGCTCATTCCCATGTATTTCATGATTGCCATCTGGGGACACGAGAATCGTGGCTATGCGGCCATGAAATTCTTTATCTTCACCCAGGCCAGTGGCTTGTTAATGCTGATGTCGATACTAGCGCTAGTGGCGGTGAATCATAGTGCCACAGGGACATGGACTTTTAGCTATTTTGATTTACTCAATACCGAAATGGCTGAGCAAACAGCGTACTGGATTATGCTGGGTTTCTTCATTGCTTTTGTCGTCAAACTACCTGGATTTCCTTTCCATACTTGGCTACCCGACGCACACACTCAGGCACCGACTGCGGGCAGTGTTATTCTGGCTGGTATTCTTCTTAAAACAGGTGCCTACGGACTCATTCGTTTTGCAGTACCGCTCTTCCCTGAAGTGGCGTTAAATTTTTCATACGCTGCTATGTGGTTAGGTGCGGCAGGGGTGGTCTATGGTGCCGTGCTGGCCTTCGGTCAAACCGATTTCAAGCGCCTAATTGCCTATAGCAGCGTTAGTCACATGGGTTTTGTACTCCTAGGTATCTATGCGTGGAATGAACTAGCATTGCAGGGCGCAGTGATGCAAATGGTGGCTCATGGGTTCAGCACCGCAGCTCTCTTCATGATCGCAGGGTCGTTGCAAGAAAGATTGCACACAAGAGACATGCGAGAGATGAGTGGCCTATGGCAACAGATGCCACGAATGGGCGCAGTGGCAATGTTTTTTGTCGTTGCATCGCTAGGTCTTCCGGGTTTGGGTAATTTTGTGGCCGAATTCTTAGTATTGCTGGGGCTATTTCAAGTCAACGTTTGGATTACTGTAGTTGCCGCTACGGGGCTTATAACCGGTGCAGCCTATTCTCTGCTTCTTATGCAGCGCTCTTTCCAGGGTGAGGCTAATAAAAAGTGGGTTGACTACGGTCTTATTGATTTTGGGTCTCGCGAGATGCTGACCATGGCGGTAATGATGGTCGCTCTAATAGTGTTGGGAATTTATCCGCAACCCGTATTAGATGCGGCACAACCGGTATTGCAAAGTTTACTTGAACTCACCGCGACACCGGCGGTTGCCGTAGTGGAGGTGGTGCAATGAATGCGACTATGTTCTCCGCCTTAGCGCCAATTTTGATACTGTCTCTTACCGCTATTGCACTGATGATTCAGGCCTCAATAAAAAGGGATCAGTCCGTTGCGTGGGTGATTACTGCTATTGGTTTTTTACTGAGTCTGTGGGGCGCTAGTTATGCCCGAGATTTTATCCAATCGGTAACGATTCTTTTGCAAGTCGACCACTGGAGCCTGTTTTTCACTAGCCTGATTCTGCTCGCCTCTTTGGTGATTCTGGGACTCTCCCGAGACATATTTTCTCCTGAGGGGGAGCGAAAAGAAGAATATTATTTGCTGCTGGTGTTGTCTGTATTGGGGGCGGTGGTGTTAATTCAGTCCACCCATATGGTTTCTTTATTGCTGGGTATGGAGCTGATGGGTGTCGCTCTTTACGCCATGATAGCCTTTCCAGAGCGCGGAGAGTTACCTCTTGAGGGCGCGATTAAATACTTGGTTCTGTCGGCCTGTGCTTCGGCAATGTTGCTCTATGGCTTTGCCCTGATTTACGCGGCCGCTGGTGAATTAAGTTACGCAGGCATTGGCGCTAAAGGCGCCGCCGCCTACGCTGAAAACCCTATGCTGATTATGGCAGGCAGTGCGATGGTGTTGGCGGGTATTGGCTTTAAGCTATCCGTGGCACCTTTCCATATGTGGACTCCGGATGTATACCAGGGCGCACCTACTCCGGTGACTGGTTTTCTTGCCACAGTGTCTAAAGGTGCAGTATTTGTAGCTTTGAGTCGCTTTTATATAGATGGAGCTCTTTATCAATACAGCGGATTAAACACGGCATTAATGGTCTTGGCTATAACGTCTATGCTGGTTGGTAATTGGCTGGCCTTACGCCAAGAAAACATCAAACGATTATTAGCCTATTCATCCATTGCTCATTTTGGTTATTTACTCGTAGTGTTGATCGCGTTGACGCATTTGGATGCTGGACTCATTAGCCAGAGTATTACCTTTTATCTGACGGCCTATATATTGACTACGCTAGCTGCTTTTGCAGTTGTCTCAACGGTAGCCGGTGAAGACCCAGCTAAACAAGATATTAGCGCGTTTGAGGGTCTGTTTTGGCATCGTCCACTAGAGGCATCTGCCCTAACTGTGGCCATGTTATCACTAGCCGGCATACCTTTGACTGCAGGATTTATGGCCAAGTTTTTCGTCATTACGGTTGGCATTCAGTCTGGTCTATGGGGGTTACTGGCGGTGTTAGTTGTGGGTAGTGCCGTAGGTATCTATTACTATCTGAGGGTTATTTTTGCTATGAGCAAGTCTACCGATGGTGACGGCGAAAGCGCTAATCTCCTTGAAAATATACTTGCGCTGGCCTTATTGGCGGCCATTTTAGTGCTGGGCTCTTGGCCACAACCTTTTATTGCCTATGCAGGGGGCCTATAAAACCTGCTTTTTTAAATCGTTAATT
>JABILI010000082.1 GCA_018654575.1 Porticoccaceae bacterium | reverse complement strand
TTCAATTGGTGGGATGGCAGAGCGGTTGAATGCACCAGTCTTGAAAACTGGCTTAGGTTAATAGCCTAACTAGGGTTCGAATCCCTATCCCACCGCCATATACATTAATTAAGCCTCTGTTTTTACAGGGGTTTTTTTATATGAAGAATATTTACCCATTAACCTACCCACTATAAAGGTGTTGATAGATAGATAATTCGTAATTCCTAGCAATAAAACCCCAATTCTCAGATACGCCGAGCCTTAGGCAGATATTGCCCTATTACCCCTGCCTGTAAAGCAGCAGTCTATGCCGCTGCTATCTAATGAAAACGGCAATGTCGCCGAGGGGCTATCAGCACCTCAGCGCCTACTGTCGACTCCATTAGCCTTGTCAGCTAGCGTGTTTTCTAGATTTAATGTGTTGTTTATTTCGCTGTGTATATGACCTCGCATACCTCAATTGTTTCCGAGACTATCTCATCGACATATTGCTGCGCTTCAATCCAAATAGACGAGAAGGAGGCGCCAGCATAGAACTGATCTAGCACCTTGCCTGCTTCTGAACCCGATTTAAAAATCGCTCTGAAGTGATGCATTCCAGTTTCGTGAATGCCGCCACCAACAGGAGCGAATACGGCTAAGTTCACCTTGTTGCCGGCAGCTCGAATAGCAGCTTCTAGCTCAGTCATTTTGTTTGTAAATGCCATTTCATCATTTAGTTTAATTCTCCAAAGGCGTTCAAAACCTGGTTCGAGATCAAACTCTTTCAATGGCTTGAACACGGCTGCATATTTGACAGACCTTAACCGATCAAAGGCAGGCGCTGGATTAGCTGGATCGTAGGCTTCAATCATCCCTAAAGCTTTTTCAAGACTTGGGAATACATTCCAAACGAACATTTCTCCTGGGTAATTATTGCCGGCTCGAGTTACGCAAACTCCTGCTACATCTGAGCCAATGGCTTTAAAAGTTTCAGGGTTTTTTTTCATGTATTGAACATATTTGTTAATGTCGTCAGCTTGAACTGTTAGTGTGGTGATAGCGCCTTCTGGAGCGGCCATAGCTAGACTTGAAAATACCAGTGAGATCAGAATAGTGAATGTAAATTTTAAGTGGTTCATTTTTGTTTCCCCAGCTGAAAAGATTAGTGTTGTATTTGATTGCAAGTAATCGAAAGTTAGATTTCATGATTATGTGAAAAACATTACTTCGATTTATTAAGCATAGCTGAATAGCTCATCCAGTCAAATTATGGTGAGGTGGTAAAGAAGTTCTTGAGGCTTAGTCCTTACGCTTGTTCCAGTTATCTCCGCAATCGATTCAATCCTTAATTCTGGGTAGTCATCAGAACACCGCTGCATGATCATCAGGACTATCGTATAGCCCCAAGATGGTATACTGACTTAGGTCGATGCCTAGTCTCTCTTTTAATTGTAATGTCAGGGTGTCCAATAGATCATCTTGGTATTGCCCCATCTCTTTATAGTTCAGTGCAATATTAAATTTCCTGCAAGTGGATTCTCGTGTACGGTGTGTATCAGGTTTCCATTGTCCTGCTCCACGCTCCTCATGAGTGGAAGTCCAGTCCGCTTGGAATTCACCAGGGAACGCCTTACGTCTGACAGTAATGCCTTGTACCCTGCTCACGATGCGAACAACAAGGGGTCGTATAAGCAAGTACCTATACATGCGGACTTAGCCGTGGGTGCACTCCCTCTTCTCACTCCCAGAGGTTTCCATAGTATCGCCGCCATCAACCCCGCTCCCGCCATTTGAATCTCCTTGATTTTTATTTTATTACTTAATCATAGCTGAACAACCCACCCAGTCAAATTAGGTGGTAGAAAAGTTCTTGAGGCTTATAAAAAGGGTTTTTGTACACTACAATGCACGAATACTTCCACAGATTAGGCACGAGCTTTTTGGACGAGTTTTAATAAAACACACCATCGAGAAATTTGATCATAACGTCCAGCGCCAGTGGAGCATCCTTTTCAAAACTCTGCCCCATCAAGCTATTTGAACCAGAGTCCAAAAACGCATGCCCCCTGCCATCATGTTCCCAGTATTGAACGTCGTGCCCGGCATTTTGCAACTTGGCCATATAGGTTTTGACGGACGCAGGCGAAATCAGCTTGTCTTCGCTCCCAGCAGTCAGCAGTTGCGCAGGCAGTTGGCGTTCGCTGGCCTGGGGAATGAGGTAAGACGGCGAGACGCCTTTATACAGGCTCGGGTTGTCAGTGGCATTAAATTTATCGCCGAAAAGACCTCTGGCCAAGGAGCCGGCCATTAGCCAAAAAGGATTCTTCCAGCTTTCAATGCCCTCCAGTCCCGAGGCGTAAATGTCATAGGCTCCGTAACTCAAAATGGCCGCTTGCACCGATATGCCTCCTTGTTCGTCAACCTGCTCTGCCGTCATGCCGGTGGGCAGATAGGACGGAGTGAATCGGAGTGACTGCTCAGAGTAGCCATCGGAACCTAGAAGATGTCCAGAGTTTACGATCATAGCCGCGAGGTGTCCGCCGGCACTGTCACCGGTTACCGCGATATTATTAACATCACCATCATAGTGACTAATATGCTCCTGTACCCATAGCACTGAGCCAAAAACATCCTCTACGATCTGATCAATCGTGACCGTATTTTGTTCATCACCCAGCAGGCGGTAGTCAACATTGCAAATCACGTATTCACTGTTGGATGCCAGGTACTTTGACGCCTGAGTCATAATCCCCTTGTGATTAATAAGCCAGCCACCACCATGAAAAATCAGCAGCACTGGATAGGCCTCTTTACCTGAGGTTGGCGTGTAAATGTCCATAGTCAGATCAAACTCATCTGGCGATGCCCACAATACATCTTTCGCTACGGTGTATTTATCGGGATTATTGTTTTTCAATAATTCCGGTGTTTCCGCACACGATAATAAACACAATATTGAAATCACACTGAGCCATCTTTTTATAACAGTCATGGATTACTCTTCTGTGAGGGCTAGTTAATTTGGAGGGCTTCACCGTAGACTTTTTGTGTAGCGGGCCGCAACAACACTTTTTCAGCAATTCTTGCGACGCTAGGAAACTCCTGTACCGATGGGTGACCTCTAGGATCCTTCAACCAGGTGGTCAGCATAAATAAGTAAATATCAACCGCACTGAACTTGTCACCCAGCACCCATTGATTTGCCCCTATTTGAGTATCGATCACTTGCCATGTTTCACGTAACCGGCGAATACCTCGTTGCATCGCGCCGGAATAACCATCGCTCGTCTCAGTAAATCGATCAGGATAATAGTTAAGTTGAAACGCATTCTGAACAGAACTGGAAAAATAGACTAAGGTTTGCAAGAACAAACCTCTGGTCATCTGAGCAGGTCTGGGCGCTAAATCTGCTGAGGGATATTGATCGCACAAGTAAATGGTTATGGCAGCAGCTTCATAAATAGCCACGTCGCCAATAAGCACGGGGATCCAACCATTTGGATTGATTGCCAGTTGCTCGGGAGGACGAGGTTCATTCATATCAATAGTCGATTGAACTAAGTCATAGGGAACACCTATTTCTTCAAGTAAAACCTGGATACCCATGGAGGCACTGCCATCTGCATAAAATAGCTTATACAACATTTATATATACCACTTTATATACCACTTAGACATAGTATTCTACAGGTGTAGTTGGACTATGGTAGTATTTTGAGCTTGCACATGAATATACTTTTTCCAAGGTGTTATTCAAATAGGCCAATTCTATGAAAAACATGTTGATTATTTCTCTTGTATTACTACTATTCTCTCTTCATGTTATTGGAAATCCTGTGGAAGTTAAAAATATCGCCAATAAAAATAATGACTGGAGTCTATCGTCCCCGGAAGAGAGGGGCGCAGATGTTGCTGTATTAGAGACGCTGAATCAAGAATTTCAAGACGGAAAACACGGATATGTAGATAGTTTCTTGGTCATAAAAGGAGGCGATATAATTTTTGAAAAATATTATGACATTGACTATTTTACTCTGACTAAGTCCAGTAAGTTTGAACAAGCTAAGATCATGCAAAAAAATTATGGTGACTTTGCTACGGCTCAATATAATTATCATGACACAGATTGGCATCCTTTCTATAGAGACACAGAGCTGCACACCATTCAGTCGGTCACTAAAAGTGTCACTTCAGCACTTTATGGAATTGCCATTAATCGAGGCGAAATAACGGGTCTAGATGCAAAAATCGTAGGATATTTCCCAGAATACAGCTCACTTTTTAGTGATCCAATCAAGCAGTCGATTACGATTCGTGACTTGCTGACAATGACTGCAGGCATCAAGTGGGATGAATTTACTCATGCTTACACTGACCCATTAAATGACGCTGCAAGTATGGAGAGCAGTGATGATTGGTTAAGATTCATCTTATCCCCACCAATGGAAGACGAGCCAGGAAAGAAATTTGTTTATAACAGTGGTATAACTATTTTACTGTCCCATATTCTTCAGGTATCTGTAAATATGTCGGTAGATGAATACGCTAAAAAATATCTATTTGAACCTATGGGAATTAAAAATTTCTATTGGAAAAAAACACCAAGAGGTTTAACAGATACTGAAGGTGGCTTGTATCTGTCTTCAAGAGACTTTGCAAAGATTGGGCTTTTATACCTCAACAATGGCAGATGGCAACAGAACCAGATACTGCCAAAAGGATGGGTCACTTCGACTATGACACCAGCTGTGGATACTGGATATAGCGGTAATAAGTATGGGTTCCAATGGTGGCTTATACCTTATGAAGATGGAAAAGGAGAATGGATGTATAGTGGTAGCGGCTATGGTGGTCAATATTTATTGATTATTCCCGAACATGACCTTGTCATGGTATTTAATGGATGGAATATATTCGATATATCCAGACCAACAAAAGAGTACTTGTCATCAAGGGTTCTAAAAGCTCTAGATAGAGATGTGAGAGATTAATAGAAAGTAATTAGTATCAAACCTAATTTAGAATCTCATATATATTTAATACCAAGGCGATGAGGCTCTATCCCACCGCCACATAAGATCACTGGAGCCCCTGCAAATGCTGGGGCTTTTCATTTCCGGGATAGAATAACTTCAACTAACCTAAGCCACTTGGCAATTAAATAGGGGTGACCGATGGGTTCTTGGGGCACTAACAATCACCTCAATCTATTGGTAGCTCTGCTGGCGATAGATTTCTGCGCCGAGATGATTTCCCGGGGGGATAGTTAGCGGCGAGATAACTCAAAATGGTATCTTCCGTCTTTTTATCAAATAACCATAAGCCTTGGGTTTTTTGCATCCACCGAATCATCGATTCCCAGGTGTCTCGGTCGCCCCGTTGAAACGTGATAAATTTTGCAGAATGGCAAGCAGTACAATTCGCTCGTACAGTCTCCCAGCCGTCGGCCACAGTTAACCCGCTATCTGGGTCAATTTCGGCGGAACTTGCCGAGGTCGAAATAACCAGTGACACCAATAACACTGCTGCTGAAGCGCGGGCCACAAGCCCATCATTATTGCCTGTGTGCATCGTTACACCACTTGCACGGCAATACGGTGACAGGCATTGTTAAGGTATCCCTTGGGGTTCCAACCGGGGACTATCGTCGGTTGTGACCTCCCTTGAGAATCAGTTGCTTTCACCCAAACCTCATAATAGCCGGGTTGCGGAAAACTCAGCTCTGCGCGCCATCGCTGCCATGCCAGCCGATTGATGGGCTTTTTGAGGTCAGCCAACTGCCAGGTTGCACCAAAGTCAATTGACACCTTAACTCTCTCCACACTGAGATCACCGGCCCAGGCGTGCCCTCTGCAGGAGAAACTCTCTTTTAAAGGGTGAGTAACGCCACTTTTAGGGGAAGTAACTAATGATTTAACCGGCATAGATTCGATAGTGTGCATGTCTTCATTAGCAACCTTGGCTCCTGGTGCGACAGGCCTATTAGGCACACTGTATGACGGAGCCGCCATTTTCGCACCGTTATGAACCTGATTTCTTATCACTATTTTTTTTAGCCACTTACCGCAGGTTGAGGCGGGCCAGCCACCGGTTACCAGACGCAAGGGGTAGCCATTTTGAAAGGGTATCTCCTCATCGTTAAATCCCCAGGCGATCAAACTTTCATCCTCTAGAGCTTTGGACATTGGCACGCCCCGTGAAATGGATTGCTTACTAGGATTACCGGTGAGATGCGCGTCGGCGCCATAATAGCCGATATAAACCGCGTCATCGCTAATACCACAATCTTCCAATACATCCTTGAGCCTGACACCCGTCCACTGGGCACATCCGACAGCACCGGTAGACCACTGATTACCTTTGGCTGGCGGATCAAACTCGCTACGGCCATTGCCTCCGCATTCCAGAGTCAATG
Organism: Porticoccaceae bacterium; assembly: GCA_018654575.1. Classification (GTDB taxonomy): domain Bacteria; phylum Pseudomonadota; class Gammaproteobacteria; order Pseudomonadales; family Porticoccaceae; genus HTCC2207. Next base: position 26,679 of record JABILI010000082.1, on the reverse strand, counting down.
CATAGCTATAGTGTTTGAATTTTCGCTTTAGTTCAGCGAGGGTATACTTTTTTGGTTTAAGGCAGGATTCACCCGCCACCTCTAGCACCCACTTCCCGGGGTCTCCAATTGACTCAAGATCCGGAGGAATACCATTGTTCCGCACAAAAAAATGTTTTGCTGGGGTCAAATCATCATCGAGTAAATGTGGCGGCGTCTCGGCATTGATCGGACGGTCATTGAGTATTCTCAAGCCCTCCTTACCATCGATACCAAAAGCCACTGAGGCATCAGCCATAGCAGCCGGAATTAGCCCCCCTGGCATTTTACTGGCAAAGGGGATGCTCGACCCTATAAAGGCCACCATGGCCGCGAGCCCGCTTTTCTTCAGAAATCCCCGCCGTGTACCAGAGTCGACCTCCCTGCCCCACAACAGCTTGTCAGCCTCTCGTGGGTTCTTGCGATACAACTCGTGGATACCTACTGTTTTTTGCTTTCTTTCAGACACCTTCGCCTCCATTGGCGATATCAATAAAAATTTGACTCTAGCTCATACATCGAGAGTCCAATATGGTTAAGATAAATATACTACAAAGGTGTATTTGTTCCTAACCACCTCGATCTAGCCCGATTTGACTGAATAGGCTATTCAGCTATGGTTAAGTAATCAATAAAGGAGTTTTGTAAAGGTTGAGGATGAGACAGGTAGTACTAGTAATTATTATATTTTTCGCGGAATCTTCTTTTTCTAGCGAGAATGATCAACTGCTGGGCGGAAAGTTATCAGATAACATTATTATAAAAAGCGAAATGTTAGGCTACAACCTCCAATACCGTGTTTACACGCCCGAAGGAATGAATCCAGATATGTTGTTGCCTACGATTTATATAACGGATGGTGAGGCCTATATTAAATCTGGAAAGTTACCGGAGCTTTTAGATAAAGAAATTAGGGCCAACAGAATTGAGCCTGTTATTGCAGTTTTTGTCGATGCACGAAATCCTGATAAAATTTCTGATAATAGACGTGATAGTCAATTTATTTGCAATGAGAATTATGCAAAGTTTTATGCTTATGAACTTCTCCCGGCGATAGAGGCATCCTACCCTGCAAGCCCGAATCGAGAAGCACGAGTCATTATGGGGCTTTCCTATGGAGCTTATAATGCAGCCTGTTTTGGATTGTTTCTACCGGACTATTTTGCGGGGCTTGCCATGCAATCACCCGGCAAAAGTTATCTAGTAAGACGGCTTACAGATATTTACAAAAAAGGTCCCAAGCTACCCCTCAAAATATTTTTAAGCCATGGGCGCAAAGGTGATAGCACTCGCGATAATAGAGACTTTAAAAACGCTTTAACAGAAAAAGGCTATGATCTTACGTATAAACAGTCGCACCAGGGGCATAATTGGTCAAATTGGAGGCCTCTGTTAGATGATGTTCTCCTAACATTTTTTGGAACTAACAATTAAAGGTTAAGTTCTCGTTGCTATAGAGTCGACAACAATCTGCATGGGTGGAATCCGATGCTAACTTTCTTCTTTACTGCCTTCCACTTTTTCAGAACTATCTTCAGGCTTATCTTCACTCTCATAGATTTTCATAAAGTCTGTGTAAAGTTTTTTAAACATCTCCCCTGCTTCCTCCAATCCTTCAGTTAGTGGGTCTTTCATCAGAATGACTCCTTTGACTATGTGTATCAGGTAACTTCTTGTTTAAAGTTTGGACAAAACTCTTCAGATAAGCAATTAACCACTCACAGCCCTAGAGTACACAACAATCTGCATAGGTGGAATCTCAATCTAGCCCAGCTTTAACTGGATGGGCTATTCAGCTATGATCGGTTAATTAACATTTAATTGAGTGAGGGTAAAAAGTAACCTTAGGGTGTCCATTAAACTCCTTAATAAAGGGATCAAAATGAAAAAAGAAAACATACCCGCTTATATAATTAAGACCTGTGTAGTAATCTGGGTTTTACTGTTGATTTACAGATACGCTAACGGAATGTCTCCTTTTTAGCCTGGAGGATTTATGAATCGGATTAATCGAACCATTAGTTTGTGTACAGCACTAGTTTACATTATCTCGCTTGGCGTATTTGGTACTGCAATAGCGCAGGCGAATATAAGTGGCACATGGATGCTCAATGGACCTGGCACAGAGAGTGAAATATTACTGAGAGAAGAGGGTCAACGCCTGCAGAGTGACTACGATCTCTTTGCAGATGACCCCAGCCTTTACTGCACGCCGGCCAGTTCATCGAGGATCTGGGCGAATCCAGGCGCACCTATCAAGATTGAACAAACAGGGACAAGCATATTAATCAGTTACGAACTCTTTGATCTCAGGCGTGAGATACCCTTGGGCGACGAATCGGCACTAACGGACCAACCCAGCACCCAAAACTTAGAGGGCACGTTCTTTCCAGAAATGGGCTCGTCGTTTGCTAGTTACGAAGGCAACCGTCTAATTATTGAGTCTAGGAACCATGCCTATGGATATATTCGAACGTCGCGCGGGATACCCCAGGTGCCTGGCACAGTTGCTATCGAAGTGTTAGAGGTAGAGGGTGAAACACTGCATATCACCCATACCTATATCGACGAATCGATCTTCGAAAAACCTCTGGTGCTTGAATATTTTTTCAGGCGGGCAGACGAAACCGAACTTAACGTGTATGACTGCACTGAAGCAAACTATAATTGGTTCGATGAACTCAATGCGAATTAGAGTAGAAGAATGAAGATGAAAAAAATCTTATTGATTGCGACATTACTAAGTATTCCATTTTGCGTGAGCGCACATCATTCGACGAATGCGAATTTCACGCAAGAAATAATTTCAGTCGAGGGTATTATCGAGCGAGTTCGTTTTCAGAACCCTCATGCCTCCGTGCTTATCAAAAATACCAACGAACAAGGCGATAAAACTTTCTGGTTAATAGAGTCCAAGTCGAGAAACACCTTAGAAAGGCAAGGCGTCTCATTAGATCTTTTGAAGGTGGGTTCGAAAATTAAGGCGACCGGAAGGAAAGGACGCCGAGAGTTTACGATGTACCTACGCGAGATTGAGTTTGAAGATGGAACGGTCTTCGTTAGCGAATGATAAAAAAACAGCGCGGGAGGATTTATGGATAGGGTTCGAACCATTAGTTTATGTACAGCACTTTTATTTTGTGCTCCCTACTCATTGGCAGCATCATCAGGTCAGAGAGAAGTTGTACTTAATAACGCAGACGTTGAAGTTGTGCGCCTCACCTACCCGGTTGGCACGGAATCTGGCATGCATACTCATACCTATGACAATCGAGTGGTCTATTTTATTAAAGGCGGGACGCTAATTTTGATACCCGAAGATAACCGGAAACCCAGCACCACATTAGTAGCCACTGATGGACAAACCCTTTTTTTACCGGCGACCACACACAACGTTAGGAATATTGGCGAAACAGCGGTTGTGATTCTAGAAACAGAGCTAAAATAAACGGCTTACTTAATACTTAAAAGAGAACCCCATGTTTATACAACCTATAGCAAGCCACTTTATTGATGGCGCATATGTCGAAGATGATAATGGTACGCCCATTGAGGTCATCTATCCCGCCACTGGGACCATAATTGGACGTGTATATTCTGCAACGCCTGCGATTATTGAAAGAGCGGTCGAGAGTGCTAAAAGAGCGCAAATAGGTTGGGCGAAACTATCGGGAACTGAACGTGGCCGTGTCTTACGCCGGGCAGCTGACATTATTCGTGAGCGTAATTACGATTTATCTGTTCTGGAAACCTATGACACAGGAAAACCCCTATCCGAGACCCTCTGTGCTGATGCAACAAGCGCAGCGGATGCCTTGGAATATTTTGGTGGTTTGGCGGGGTCCTTAACCGGAGAGTACATCCCCTTGGCGGATGGAAACTGGGCCTACACTCGCCGCGAAGCGCTAGGTTTGTGTGTCGGGATTGGTGCGTGGAATTATCCAATGCAAATTGCTTGTTGGAAAGGCGCGCCTGCGCTTGCTTGCGGTAATGCCATGATATTCAAGCCATCTGAAACAACACCAATGTGCGCATTAAAAGTGGCTGAGATTTTGGTCGAAGCCGGCCTTCCTCCAGGCCTCTATAATGTAGTCCAAGGTGCGGGAGACGTCGGCGCCGCCTTAGTGTCTGATCCTCGTGTGGACAAAGTGTCGTTAACGGGGTCGGTGCCTACTGGTCGCAAGGTATATGCCTCCGCAGCCGCCGGAATGAAGCATGTCACTATGGAATTAGGCGGGAAATCGCCTCTAATTATCTTTGATGACGCCGATCTAGACAATTGCGTGAGCGGCGCTATTTTGGCCAATTTCTATTCTACCGGACAAATCTGCTCAAATGGTACCCGAGTTTTCGTTCAGTCGGGCATTAAGGATGCCTTCTTAAAAAGATTATGTGAGCGGCTCGATCTCGCTGTTATTGGTGATCCTCAGGATGAGGCAACAAACTTTGGCCCTATGGCGAGTGAGCGGCAATTAGAGTTGGTGCTAGGATTTATTAAAAAGGGCAAAGAAGAAGGTGCTCGACTGGTCACTGGTGGCAATCGTATCTCCGGAGAAGGCTATTACATACAACCGACCGTTTTTGCTGATGTAAGCGACAACATGACCATTGCTCGTGAGGAAATATTCGGCCCAGTGATGTCCGTTTTAGACTTTGAAGATGAAGCAGAGGTTATAATCAGAGCAAACGCCACAGAATTCGGTTTAGCTGCAGGTATCTTTACCGCTGATATTAGCCGTGCCCACCGAGTGATTGATGAACTTCAGTCTGGGACTTGCTTTATCAACTCGTACAATGACGCTCCAGTTGAAGTCCCTTTTGGAGGTGTCAAAATGTCAGGGGTTGGTCGTGAAAACTCTAAAGAAGCTATTTCTCACTACTCACAATTAAAGTCTGTTTTTGTGCGTATGAATGATATGGAGTCTCCTTTTTAAGGACTACGCCAAACGTCAGGATACTCAGGAGGACATGGCCGCTTAGTGATTTTAAACTGACTAACGTAGGCTGGCATTGATGTTTTGCAACACCGAATTACCAGGACAGAGCTCGCGCTCTGTTAGCTGATTCAAGGGCCGCTTAACCGTCCCTATCGCCTCGTGAAGTTCTTTCGAATCTGGGTCCATATACAACAGGCCAGTGAGAATTCGCCCTTCCTGCTTACATTCCTCCAAAGCATTAAGCGCTGAGACTCTATTTAGAGGATCTATGCCCTTCCCCATTTTGTAAAGGTGGATAACCGAGCCATCGTGGAGAGTCACTTCATGTGAACTTCCAGGCGCATATCGCGCTGTTATTTCCTCCCTCATTGGCACGAAGTCCATGGTACCCGTCGATTTTAAGTGTTCTCTTGTAAAATCGTACGATTTAGTAGAGTCTGCATTATTGTTAAAGGTTACGCAGGGAGAAACTACATCAATTAAAGCAAATCCACGGTGAGAAATGGCAGCCTTAATCAGGGGAACCAGCTGATCTCTATCACCAGAGAAACTGCGAGCGACAAAAGTGGCACCTACCTGCAAGGATAACGCGCACAGATCAATCGATTCAAAGGGGCTGGGATCACCCTTCTTACTCCTGGAACCTTCATCGGCAGTGGCTGAATCTTGGCCTTTTGTCAGGCCATAACAACCATTGTTCATTACGATATAAACCATATTCAGGTTTCTGCGAGCAGCATGCACAAACTGCCCCATCCCTATGGATGCAGTATCACCGTCGCCTGACACTCCAAGGTAGATTAAATCACGATTAGCCATGGCGGCACCTGTAACCACTGAAGGCATTCGGCCATGTACTGAATTAAACCCATGCGAATTGCCAAGGAAATACGTCGGAGCCTTCGATGAGCAACCAATCCCAGATAGCTTAGCTAGCCTATAAGGCTCAATAGAAAGCTCATGACAGGCCCGTACAATGGCTCCCGAAATTGAGTCGTGGCCACAGCCGGCGCATAGCGTGGATAGTGCGCCTTCATAATCTTGGCGGGCGTATCCCAAGTCATTAATTTCAGTATTCGGATGACGAAATTTGGGCCGTTCATAGCTCATATTAAACTGTTTCCTTAGCATTACCGCGGATAGGCGTCACATTGTCGCCAGGTAGTTTTTTCAAGATCTGCTTACGAATATTGCGAGCGCTGATAGGATCACCATCAAAACTTAATACTGATTTGATTTTGTCATGCCCAAATTCAAACTCGGCCATTAACAAACTACGCATCTGAGAATCTCGATTTTGTTCCACCACAAAAACCATGTCATGCTTTTCAATAAAGACTTCTACGTCATCATTAAAGGGGAAGGCTCTAATTCGCATGTAGTCTAGACGGATTCCCTGTTTAGCTAAGTAGTCCCTAGCTTCCAAGGTGGATGGCTCACTCGTACCAAAACAGATTACACCATAGTCCCGCTTAGGAGACGCCTGCTGGATGATAGGCTCGGGCACATACTCTTTGGCGGTTTCCCACTTACGTAATAAGCGGATCATATTAGCGGCATATTCATTGCCGTCCTCAGTATAGACAGCAAACTCGTTTCGGGAGGTACCGCGCGTAAAGAAAGAGCCTTTCGTTGGATGGGTACCTGGGTACGTCCGATAACATATACCATCGCCATCAACGTCCAGATAACGACCAAATTCCTCGGTATTGTCGAGTTCCTCGGCTGATAACACTTTGCCCCGGTCGTAGTTACGCCCTTTATCCCACTCTAAAGGTTCTGACATATGATCATTCATTCCAAGATCTAGGTCAGAAACAACAATTACAGGCGTCTGCAAGCATTCAGCAAGGTCAAAAGCATCTGCTGTGAAGTCAAAACATTCCTTCGGTGTTGCTGGGAATGTCAGTACTTGTTTGGTGTCTCCGTGAGAGGCATATGCACACGCCACGATATCGCCCTGTTGTGTACGAGTCGGCATACCCGTAGACGGTCCCGTTCTCTGCACATTAATCAACACAACAGGGATTTCTGCAAAATAGGCCAACCCTAGAAATTCACTCATCAGCGAAACCCCCGGACCACTAGTACAGGTAAAAGATCGCGCGCCATTCCAGTTAGCACCAATAGCCATACCAATGGCAGCTAACTCATCCTCAGCTTGAACAATCGCATAATTTTTCCGCCCAGACCCGGGGTCAACACGCAGACGCGTACAATACTTTTCAAACGCTTCAACCATTGAGGTTGAGGGCGTTATTGGGTACCACGCGGCCACCGTAGCACCTCCGTAAACCGCTCCCAAACCCATGGCTGTATTTCCATCAATCAAAATACTATCACCGACTTTATTGATCCGTGACACTTTGATAGAAATAGGACAACTATAGGTTTCCTTGGCATATTGATAACCAAGTTCAAGAGCATGGACATTAGGGGCAATCAGTTTTTCTTTGCCTCGAAACTGGTCAGCCAAAAGATCTGTTAACACCGCAAAATCGATGTCGAGTAACGCTGCCAGAGCCCCGACGTAAATCACATTTTTAAACAGCTGCTGCTGGCGAGGATCTTTATACTCTGCCAGGCACATTTTGGTCAGAGGCACACCGATGATGGTAATGTCACTGCGGTCTAAGCGAAGGTCCAGTGGCTTGGTGTTGTCATGAATGAAGTATCCTCCAGGCAGTACTTCCTTGATATCACTAGCTATGCTTTGAGGGTTGACACTTAGCATGATATCAACGCCTCCTCGCCTTCCCAGATAACCTTTTGCGCTAGCGCGAATTACATACCAAGTAGGCAATCCTTGTATGTTTGATGGGAAAATATTTTTGGGACTAACCGGTATACCCATTCTGAATAAAGCCTTGGCAAACAAATTGTTTGCACTGGCTGAACCTGTTCCATTGACGTTAGCAAATTTAATGACGAACTCATTGACACTTTTAATGTTTTTCAATGTTATTGCCCCGCCTTGGTTACGGTATATAAAAATTTCTTCATATCCCAAGCCGTCGTGGGGCAACGTTCTGCACACAACCCACAGTGCAGGCACATATCTTCATCTTTTACCATGACACGATGAGTGGGTAATTCTTCAGAGACATAAAGATCCTGGGACAGATTGGTCGCAGTAGCGCTGAGCTTTTTCCTCAGTAGCTTTTCCTCCGCATTTGGCGTAAACGTTATGCAATCTGTAGGACAAATATCGATACAGGCATCACACTCGATGCAGCGAATCTCTTCAAAAACCGTCTGTACGTCGCAGTTCAAGCAGCGCTCGGCCTCTGCATAAGCTGTTTTCAGATCATACCCAAGCTCCACTTCGACCTTACGGTCTTTTAAGGTTAACGCCTTATCAGCCTGCGGCACAACATAGCGAAGATCAATCGGCACTGCGTTATCATAGCTCCACTCATGAATTCCCATCTTCTGGCTTATAAGAGTAACTCCTGGTGCGAGCCGCTCAGTAACATTCTTGCCGTTGCAGAAATGATCAATAGAAACGGCTGCCTGATGACCATGAGCAACCGCCGTAATAACATTCTTGGGTCCAAAAGCGGCATCGCCACCAAAAAACACGTGTTTGATTGCTGACTGGAAAGTCGTTTCATCAACCTTAGGCATTCCCCATTCGTCAAACTTAATACCTGTATCACGTTCAATCCAAGGAAAGCTATTCTCTTGGCCAATAGCCATGAGGACATCATCGCACTCAAACAAAACAGGATCTTCACCCGTAGAAACCAACTGACGACGACCATCATCGTCATAAACGGCATCAACACGATCAAAAGTAACCCCAATAAACTTTCCATCCTCGACCACAAATGCTAGGGGAACATGGTTATCGATAATGGGAATGTCTTCGTGCATAGCATCTTCTTTTTCCCAAGGCGACGCTTTCATGTCGGCAAAAGGACTACGGACAATCACCTTGACGTCCTCACCACCTAGCCGGCGAGCTGTTCGACAACAATCCATAGCGGTGTTACCGCCACCAAGGACCACAACACGCTTGCCTATATTATTGCTATGTTCAAAGGCAACACTAGATAACCAGTCTATCCCAATATGTATGTGCGCTCCGGCATCAGCTTGACCCGCAAGGTTTAAATCCTTGCCTCGCGGTGCCCCCGTGCCTATAAAGACCGCGTCGTACTTTTTATCCAATATTTCTTTGAGGCTATCAACGGTTGTGTTGAAGTGAGTAACCACTCCCATATCGAGAATATAATCGACCTCTTCATTAAGAACAGATTCTGGTAGTCGGAACGAGGGAATCTGACTCTTCATCATGCCTCCACCACCAGTTTGATCATCATACAGGTCAATACTGTAGCCCAAAGGCATCAAATCTCTGGCCACCGTCAGTGAGGCTGGGCCACCGCCAATCAAGGCCACACGTTTGCCGTTCTTTTTATCTGGAATATTTGGTAGGCGATCTTGAATATCGTCTTTATTGTCAGCAGCCACCCGTTTCAAACGGCATATGGCAACCGGTTCATCCTCTACCCGACCGCGTCGACAGGCCGGTTCGCATGGACGATCACAGGTGCGCCCCAAAATACCGGGAAAAACATTAGACTCCCAATTAACCATATAGGCGTCGGTATAGCGTTCCCTAGCTATCAAGCGGATATACTCGGGAACCGGCGTATGCGCTGGACACGCGTACTGGCAATCAACCACTTTATGGAAGTATTCGGGGTTTTTTATATTTGTTGCTTTCAAGTTCTAGTCTCGTGAAATAAATATTTATTAATGAAATTTATTGCTCGAACGAACGAGATAAAAAACTCAATCCCACTCAAAAATCACCACCGTAAGTAAACCACAGTCGAACCGAAATTATAACCGTTCAGACCCTGGTATTTGATAAAAAATAACTGGTGGGCTCGGCAGGAATCGAACCTGCATCTAAGACTTAGGAGGTCCCTATTCTATCCATTGAACTACGAGCCCAGGGTCGCCATTATATTGAATGCAACGCTAATTGATACAGGCGATAATTAACGATTCCGTCCTAAGGCGTCATGACTGGTAACCCAATCCCCAGCCAGGACAGTTGCCCCAATGATCTCAACCAACTTATTGAGTCTTGTTGTCGACACCGCGCTTTAACGACCGATTGCTGACCTATGCTGCTCAATATCGATTACAATCCCCATCCATGAATATGCTACTTCTAACGTCCAACATATCTGACAATGCCTGTAATGTTCGTGATCGCCAGCTAAGGCATTTACTAGACGTGCATAAGGCAAAGGTTGGTGATTCGTTTAAGGTAGGACACATCAACGGCTTAATGGGCACTGGCACCATTGTCCAACTAGACAAAGAACAGGCAACATTAACACTAGACCTCAGTCAGGATCCGCCTCCCCCGATACCACTAACCATGCTGTTGGCTCTGCCGCGACCAAAAATGTTACGCAGAACATTGCAAACGATTGCGACCATGGGCGTAAAAACCCTATATCTTATAAACTCAAGCCGCGTCGAGAAAAGCTTCTGGCAGTCGCCTTTTCTGTCACCCGAAGCAATAGAACACCAACTCATTCTTGGGCTAGAGCAAGCAAGAGACACTCTCTTACCGGAAGTGCATCTACGTAAACTATTTAAACCTTTTGTCGAAGATGAGCTAAGTGACCTTATTAGAGGAACCATTCCGTTGGTGGCTCACCCTAATACCGATAAGAACTGTCCTGTGGATATCTCAGAAAAGATTACATTAGCCATTGGCCCAGAGGGTGGATTTATACCCTATGAGATCGACAAACTTAAAGAGATCGGATTTCAAGCCGTGCACGTCGGCCCTCGAATATTGAGAGTAGAAAATGCCGTACCCTCAATTATTAGCCGACTTTTTCCAAGCTAAGCGGTCGCTTCCTCAAACATAACGTATTCGCACACATGCATGCCGCTAGCGACATAGGTCGCATGAGCACCAATATTCTCAGTTTCAGCATACAACCTAAAGCCACAAACGGACTCTGCTTGCTGTGTGGCCATTGACTTAAGGTGTTCGTACATGCCGCGATAGAGCCCCTGACGCCGGAACTGAGGCTTAACGTAGACGGATTGAATCCACCAGAACAATCCATTGCGCCAATCAGACCATTCATAAGTCACCATCAAGGTCGCAGCAACAGTGGCATTAACCTCGGCAACCAAATAAAAGCCAAACTCCGAACGCTCAAATAAGCCATTGACTCCAAGAATAGCAATCTCGAGGTCTAACAACTTTGCTTCTGTCTCAAGCGCCATGGCGCAGTTATGTTCAGCTAGTATTAGCGCGTCTGACTCGGCATTAGCAACACGTATATCAAGCATCTTATTTTCCTTTATTTTAAAAAAAATAGTTAGCTGTGGATTAAAACACCACCGGACTAAATCTGCCATTGCCTATTTTAAACTTAGCCCTTAGAGTAGCGGTCTTGGAACCGAACCCCTCTGACAACTCTCTTGTTACTGCGAGACGTCTAAAATAGCAATGAAATCAATTTTTCGCCATGAAATACCCTATGGTGACAGTAGCGTTCTACTGTTTGAGTCTATCCGTGACATGCCTGAAGCGATCTGGCTAGACAGTGGTAAACCCGTCAGCGATAAAGGTTGCTTGGATATCATCACGAGCTCCCCCGATGTGATCATAGAGACACACGGCAAAGATTCCACCATTATCAGCGAGCATAGCTCTCGAACAAGCCAGGAAGATCCATTTTCTCTCGCTAGCGAATTATTAGAACCTCTCCTGCCCATCGATCCTGATTGCCGAGACCTGCCTTTTACCGGGGGGTTGTTAGGCTACTTTGGTTATGATTTGGGGCGTAGGCTCATCGATATACCTAGCACCGCGTCCTCGGTTACCGAGTTGCCAGACATGCGCATTGGTCGATTTTTATGGGCACTAATAGTTAACCATGATCTTAAGAAAAGTCATATTATTTTCCACCAAAACTGCTCTGATGAGCTGAGGGCGGACATCATTAATCGCCTAACGGCCTCAAGCACGAAGACAAGCGCTGATCCTAAGTCTCTTTTCAAGCTTAACCAAGCGTTTATACCGACATTGACTCGATCTAAATACGCTGAAGCTGTTGGTAAGATCAAAGATTACATTACTAGTGGAGACTGCTATCAAACCAATTTTACACAGCATTTTTCTACTTCTTATAAAGGCGATCCTTGGCAGGCTTATCTTGCTTTGAGAGAGGCGCTACCCTCTCCTTTCTCAGCCTATTGGAAGTGGCAAGATCAGGCTGTACTTTGCATGTCGCCAGAGCGCTTTTTAAAGGTATCAAACAGTCCGTCATCAGACCGATTGCTGGCTGAGACAAAGCCTATTAAAGGAACAGTCCCACGAGGTAAATCGACTTTAGAAGATCAAGCAAGTGCTACTGCCCTGCTTAATAGCGCCAAAAACCGAGCTGAGAATCTGATGATTGTAGATCTATTGCGAAATGATCTTAGCAAGAACTGTATCCCAGGCAGCGTTAAAGTGCCTCAGCTATTTGCCATCGAAAGCTTTGCCAATGTGCACCATTTAGTCAGTACCGTTACAGGCGATTTGTCTGATAGCAGCAGTCCAATTGACTTGCTGCGTGACTCTTTTCCCGGGGGCTCAATAACTGGGGCGCCAAAACGGCGTGCCATGGAAATAATAGAGCAATTAGAACCGGTCCGGCGCTCAGTCTATTGCGGTAGTATAGGTTATGTCAGTGCGAACAATAAGATGGACACTAACATAGCTATCAGGACCATACTAGCGTCAAAGGCAATTATGCACTGCTGGGGCGGGGGTGGAATTGTGGCAGATTCCGAAGCGGAGAGTGAGTTCGAAGAATCGATGGACAAAATCAAACTTTTATTAAAAACGCTCGAAGACTTCACAGGCGCATAAATCAGGACGCTACCGGTAATTTCTTCGCGGCATTGCCCATCCCTTGACTCTCCTATATTTCAGCTCTTCCGCCAATCTAAGTCAACAATATCGCCGGCTTCGTTCAAAGCTGGGTAAGGCAGGTCATGCTTTTGGCAGTATTTCGCTACCAGTGGCTGCGTCCACTCGAACAAGGTCCTGTTGTATGCCTCATCAGACATCTGACGCTCCTTATAGAAACCTGCCGCTTCTCGTTGACCTCTAGCTTCAGAGAGAATAATCGCGCAGGCCACACCCACATTAAATGATTCAACCATACCGAGCATGGGTACAGTCACGCACTGATCTATATAGGGGTATGCTGCATCACTAATGCCATATTTTTCTGCGCCTAATAACACCGCTGTAGGCTTGGTATAATCAACCTCTCTATAATCCTTCGTGTCACCTGACGTATCTGCAGCAATGATCTGATAATGTTGGTTTTTAAGCTCTATTAGAGGTTCATCAATATTTTTATAAATGTGAGTATCAACCCATTTGTGGGTACCCATTGTCGTACCTGTATGCGCCCTGAAGGTTGCTGCGTCGTACACTGAATACAAGGCCTCGATCCCTACCGCATCGCAGGTACGGATAATTGCTGATAGGTTTTGCCCTTTGTGCACCTGGTCTGTGACCACGGTTAGGTCTGGTTGGCGATGATTAAGAACAGCAATGGCCCTGGCAAATCGCTCTGGAGTCATTCTTTATAGGCCTTAGCGACTTCCTCGGCAATTAAGGCAATACCCTTACGGACGGTGTCCCCGTCTTGAGCATAGGATACTCGAATGCATTCTTGCTGATGCCGCCACGCCTGATCCATACCTGGAAAGAAATTATGCCCTGGCACTACTAGCACACCTCTTCTTTTGAGCCTCTCATAAAGTTCTTGGCTGCTGATGGGTATACCATCGAACCATAACCATAAAAAGATGGCCCCTTCAGGCTTATGAATACGATATGGCACATCACCAAACGATTCTTTAAACCATTTGACCGCCTGCGTGGCAGCCTGATCATAGAATGGCTTGATCAATTGCCGGCTTAACGACAGTATTTCTCCCGTCCTAAACAGCTCTCGAGCAATCGTCGGGCCAAAGTTTCCACAGGCAAGGCTGACCACTGTATTTGCATTACTAAAGGCCTGAATAAGCTCCTCGCTAGCCACAACAATACCAGTCCTGACACCAGGCAGACCAAGCTTTGATAGGCTCAGAACCAATATCGTATTCTGATTCCAGTGGGGCTTAGCATCATTAAACAAGATCCCCGGGAACGGCAAGCCATAAGCCCCATCAATGATTAAGGGAATATCTGCTGCCTGAGCGATATCATCAAGATGCTCGACCTCATTGTCGGTAAGCACATTGCCGGTAGGGTTAGTGGGCCTAGAAACACACATAGCTGCCGTCTGCTCTGTAATCTCTAGCTTTGAAAAATCAACGTGGTACTTAAACATACGCTCATCAAGCAACTCTATTTCAGGTCGAGTAGCCGTGAAGAACTGTTCCGACAACCCGATATCAGTGTATCCAATATATTCTGGGGCCAGAGGTAAATGTATAGAGCGGTGTGTCCCATCAGTCATCGTCCCCGCTAGCATATTGTAGAGAATAAAAAATGCCGGTTGGCTACCATTGGAAATCGCAATATTTCGCTCAGATACATCCCAGCCAAACTCATTGCGAAGTAAGCCGGCAATCTGATTGAGAAACAATTTTTCGCCTTGGGGTGACTGATAGATACCCATTAGACTATGCAACTGCTGGGGGTCCTGAAGCACAGCTTCGAGCCGCTTCTTAAAAATAGCCTCCGCCTCTGGAATACGACCGGGATTGCCGCCACCCATAAAAATCATATCCGGATTTCCATTCAGCGCTGTACCGAGGTCGTCCATCAGCTCAACAATACCCGTAGACGCTGAAAACTTGTCCCCAAATGCAGATAACTTCAATGTTTACTCCTTAACACCGCCTATTCCAGCGATTATCTTAATCCATGTTACGAAACGTAAAATTTATTCTCGACTTAACGACATTTTTATCTTTGGCGATACTATGGAGCCAATACTTTTGAATCCCTGGGCCCATCACCATAAGGGAGCCATGCGGCAGGTTTATCTTTAGTCGTTGTTTGGTCGTCTTGTGTCTAAGCAAGAAAGTACGCTCCTGCCCTAAGCTGACTGACGCTATGATTGGCTCTAACCCTAACTCAACCTCGTCATCAGCATGCCAATCGACGCTATCTCGACCATCTCTGTAGTAATTAACTAAGGTCCCATTAAAACTGCAGCCAGTCTGGCGTTCTACCCTAGTTCTGAGCTCTTCCATCCAAGGCGGAAAAGCTAAAGCTTGCAACTTAATACGTGAATAAGTATAGCTGGTTGCAGGATCACCAAACCAATTCTGTAATCTTGGGATAGGGATTGATTTGCCCGCTATATTAATATTGTGGTGTTGCCAAGTGACCTTGTTTATAGCAGTAACCAGCAAGTCATCAGCTTCAGTCTGTTCCAGCCAATTAGGCCAAAAAGTGATTTCACTCTGGCGGTCTGGACTTAGCTGAAGTGGAATAACCTGCTGCTCAAAAAGCTCCATAGATCCTAGGCTCCACCTCTAACTCGATGCCGAATCTTACCTTTACAGCTGCTTGAATCTCTTTCGCTAGGGCTAGAACCTCTTTGGCACTGTCGTTATTAATCTCGTTACTGTAATTCACCAACACTAGCGCCTGTCTGTCATGTACCCCGACACCACCTCGGCGCACACCGCGGAATTTACACTGATCAATCAACCACGCCGCCGGCACTTTCACTGACTCATCTGCCTGAGGATAAAAAGGAACCTCGACGTCACCGCCAACTGCCTGCACATGGACCAACGTCGAACGCTCAATGACCGGATTCTTAAAAAAACTACCAACATTCGCTAATTCACTAGGATAAGGGAGTTTTTCACGACGTATTTCACACACTGCATCTGCGACCAACTGGGGTGTAGGCTCTTTTTCTAGTGCAGCAAAATAAGCATTCAGAGCAGGATAATCAATATTTATATTAGCCTCAGTTGATAATCGCAACGTCACTTGAGTAATAATGCACTTATCTTTCAAAGATTGCTTAAAAACGCTATCTCTATAGGAAAACTGGCACGCTTCTGCGGGCAACTCAGTGCATTTGCCGGACTGAATATCAATAATTTGCAGTGACACGAGAAGGCTAGAGAGTTCTACGCCATAGGCACCAATATTCTGGATAGCCGCTGCACCCATATTACCCGGAATTAAAGACAGATTCTCTAGACCGAACCAGCCTTTATCAAGGCACATAACTACCATGTCATGCCAATTCTCGCCGGCAGCAAAGGTCACATCAACAAATCCGCTAGCAATACCCAGGGGCACTGTAGACTCCCACCCTTTTAACGCTAAATGCACGACTAGTCCACTTAGGTTACTGGCGAGAACGACATTACTACCAGCCCCTAAGGGCGTGACTGATAAATCATGCTCTCTGGCAAAAGACAGCGCTTTTTGCACCTCATTAATCGTTGATACAGAACAAAAATACTCAGCTGACGAAGCCAAAGCCATGGTATTCATGGTCAGCAACGACTTGTTTGTTTCAACCTGCAGATCACCCATCTAAAGAATCATCCCATGACCCTATCTGATTGCTGCAACTGAGCCTTGATGCGACCCAAAAGCCCTAGCGACGCATCCTCGATCAAGTCCAGCACTAACTCAAACCCATCGGCACCCCCCAAGTAGGGATCTGGCACTTCGGTATAGTCTGAATATCGCTCTTTGCCGGTATAATCTAGAAAAAGCTTAAGTTCTCCAGAAAATCCGCCAGGACACATAACCTGTAAGTTGTCCAAATTACTGTTATCCATAGCGATAATATAGTCAAAATGTGCAAAGTCAGAGGGCGTTACTGGCCGCGCGCGCAAATCTGATAGGTCATAACCTCTTTCGGCGGCGGTTGCCGTCGAGCGGGCATCTGGAGCGTACCCTAGGTGCCAATCGCCTGTTCCAGCACTATCGACCTGTATTTTGCTATCAAGCCCCTGAGCGCTCACCATCTGCCTAAATACCGCATGCGCTGTAGGAGACCGACAAATATTACCAAGACATACAAATAAAACTGATAGTTTGCTCATACTCTGAAATCTGCCTTTATCTTTTATGTAATGTCTATTATAAGGTATTAACTACAAGTAACTGTTTAATATCAATTTATATTAGGATAAAAGCAATGAGGCGGCCTCTATATCTTCTTCAGTATCAATGCCACCCGGCACCTCTTCAATGGCATCTGCGACATGAATAGCAACGCTATTCCACAAGAATCGCAGCTGCTCCAAGGACTCAGATTGCTCGACTGGAGCAACAGCCCAGCCAACAAACGCATTCAATTGCCTCACCCGATAGGCATAGATGCCAATATGCCGCCTAGGAGACATGCCAGACGGCATGGTGCTACTATCGGCTTGAAAATCGCCTCTAGGCCAAGGAATGGGCGCCCGACTAAAGTAATTAGCCATCCCCTGCGCGTTAACGACTACTTTAACGACATTAGGGTCTTTGAGCGCCTTAACATCATTAATGGGTTCTGAGAGCGTCGATACCCCCGCTGAAGGGTTGCTGGCGAGATTATTGGCCACTTGATCGATCACAGCCGGTGGTATAAGTGGCTCATCACCCTGCACGTTAACCACCACCTGATCGCCCTTAAGCTGTAGTATATTCGCCACTTCTTGCAATCTATCGGTGCCCGACACATGATCATCTCTAGTCATACATACCTCAGCACCAAACCCGCTAGCGGCCTGTTTAATACGCTCATCGTCAGTCGCAATAATCACCCGGGATGCACCGCTTTTATTCGCCTGTTGCCAAACACGCTGAATCATAGTCGTACCAGCAATATCTTTTAGCGGCTTGCCGGGCAAGCGCGTGGACTCGTAGCGGGCAGGAATTATGACGATAAAGGACATACAAAGTACTCTTAGGGTTATAGCTTCATTATATGACTATCTTATGTGGCCGTGATAGTCAGACCTGCTTGTTCGGCCAGACTATGGACAAAATCCTCTGAAATAGACATTTCTACTTCCAGCACCCACAAATTATCAGGGATGACACCACGGTATTTAACCGCATCTTTCGAGGTAATAATCATAGGTAAGTCATCGCCAAACTCGAGGTCATCATCACTTAGGTGCTGATGGTCATTGACCGAGCTCAAAATAACCTCAAACCCCAGCTCTTTAAGGGTCTGAGCAAATCTCTCGGGGTGTCCAATACCGCAAACAGCGTGTACTTTTACACCGCCCTCCCAGGCATTAACTGGGACTATTAGATTACTGGCGATATTACGCAAACCTAAAGCCTGTAATTCAATCTGATGAGCCCCAACCAGGCCTATTTCTGCTGCAATGTCAGCCCCAGAGCCATTAAGCACCACAAAATCTACCTGACTTAAGCGGCTAGGACTCTCACGCAAAGCGCCCGACGGCAACATGCGTCCATTACCTAGACCTCGCGTAGCATCTACGACTGCGATCTCAATGTCTCTATGTAAGCGGTAATGCTGTAAGCCATCATCACTAAGAACGATGTCACAGGAGGTCTCATGTAACAAAAACTCAACCGCTCTCACACGATCAGGGTCTACCACCACTGGGCATCCGCACGATTGTGCTATTAAAAGGGGTTCGTCACCGCTTTGGTCTACGGGTGTTCCCGTTGTGACCCGCAATGGGTAGGCACTAGCCGCGCCGCCATAACCACGGCTGATAACACCAGCTGTATAGCCTAGCTTATTGAGCGCCTTAACTAACGCTATAATCAACGGTGTCTTACCGCTGCCACCAACAGAGATGTTACCCACCACCGCGACAGGCACCGAAAAAGGCCTACCTTGATACAAGCGCTGCAGAATCAGCCTTCTAACAGCCGATATAAGGCTAAACAACCAAGAGAGTGGTGCTAACAACAATAGCCAAGAGCTATTACTGTAGCAGGCATTTAGCCATCTCTTTTCAGCCGACAAAGCTATCCCCCAGACTCATCAAACTGATTCCGATAAAGCTTAGCGTAGCGACCCTTGTTACTCAGCAACTCCTTATGGGTGCCCTGCTCAACGATGAGTCCTTTTTCTAATACTAAGATACGATCGGCTTTTTCAACAGTACTCAGCCGGTGAGCGATAACAAAGGTTGTGCGCCCCTTCATAAGTTGCTCTAAAGCCGCCTGAATATGGCGTTCTGAATCAGTATCCAGAGCGGAGGTTGCTTCATCTAGTATGAGGATTGGCGCGTTCTTAAGCACTGCACGCGCTATAGCGATACGCTGCCTCTGACCACCGGAGAGCATGACACCATCATCACCTATATGTGTATCAAAACCATCGGACAGATCTTCAATAAACGCATCGGCATTAGCTATTTTAGCCGCCGCTCGTACCCGATCCTCAGAACGATCCTTTAATTCGCCATAGGCGATATTATTAAAAATAGTATCGTTAAATAAAGTGACGTTTTGACTCACGATACCAATATGTTTTCTCAAGTTAGTGAGTGAGAAGTCATTAACATCGACGCCATCAAGTAAAATCTGTCCTTCTTTATGGTTATAAAAACGAGGAATCAAACTTACTAGTGACGTCTTCCCGCTACCTGAAGATCCCACCAGAGCGATGGTCTCACCTGGGCTAACCTTGAGATTAATGTCTTTAAGGACCTCTTTCTTGGTTCCCTTATAGGTGAAACTGACATTAGAGAACTCAAACCCGCCGGTAACCGCTTCTGCCTCAAAAGTGCCCTCGTCCGGTTCAGCCTCTGAATCAAGGATCTCAAAGATCGACTCTGCCGATGCAATACCGCGCTGAATATCGCTATTAACCTCTGTAAGCTGCCGAATAGGCTTAATCAGTACCCCTGAAGCGACAATAAAGGCAATAAAGCTACCGGTAGTCATGGTGTTGAGAATAATCGGATTGAGCATGAAGCCTGTGACACCCGCAAAGGCAAACGAAACAATCAGGATAATTAAGGGGTTACTCAAAGCGCCGGTAAATGCCATTTTCATATTCTGCCGCCGATTATCATGACTGGCATTACTCATCCGGTTACGCTCAGTCTTTACAGCACCAAATATTCGAACCTCTTGATAGCCCTGCACAGCCTCTTGCGTCACGTGGGTCACATCACCCATCGCTGACAGAATATTTTTACTAATTAGCCTAAAGCGCTTGCTTACCTTGGTAACGATCATCCCAATAATGGGTAATACGGCTATAAAGAACAGAGTCAGTATCCAATTCACATACAACAGATACCCCATCAATAGAATCACTAAACTGCCCTGCTGTATGACAGTCTTAATCGCTTTGGTGCCTGCCTCTGTCACCTGCTGCACATTAAAGGTAACTACCGACACCAAATTCCCAGACATTGACTGGTCAAAAAATTTAAACGGCAGCAGTAAATAGCGGTTAAACAGGTCCGTTCTCAACGCATGCACTAGGTAATTGGCTACATAGGCAATGAAATAGGTGCCAATCAGATAGCCAACACCTCTCACCGCACTAATCATAATTAAAAATAGCGGTATGACTAGCCAGCTTTCATTGACTAATTCATCGCCAAATAGTCCTTGCGCAATACCGCCGATAACCCCTGACTTGGACGCAGCCGTAGAATCAGCCGCAGACCCAGTTAGAACAGCTACTGTGTCCGTGATATAGCGCAACAGGTCAATAAAGGCGATCTCGGCAAGAGAATGCAGTAGCAAACCAAATACGGCGATTAAAAACGGAAACCAGTAGCGAGCCACGTAACCTAGCAATCTTAGATAGGTTTTTGTTCCTGATGTACCTGTTGCTTCAGACATGCTGAGATGGCTCTCCCAGCCTGAGGCGACATATGGCCTTGTATTGCCCTAAAGAAGCTCGACGACGCTCTTGAGGCCTCTGAATGTTCCTTATCACAGCATTACTCGGCACTGTTGTCATTATTTAGGACTCTGTCATTAATCTTTGACTATTCGACCTATTCGGCCTATTCGGCCTATTCGGACGCATTAGCGCCAATTAAACCATAACAATGGCCCACAGGTCATACTCAAGCGCACATTTATACGGAACAACGCAAATTAGTCCTAGTCAGCAAGCATTAGACAGAACTGCTTGCGCCGTAGTATTGTTTGGTCTATAGGCTACATTAGCCCGCAATTGGTCCAACGATCTTTTACAAAAGACTAAAAACAGGAGTTCCACATGATTCCAGTTCAAAAATTAAAAGATGCAGAACGCATTGTTCGTATAACAATGATACTAATCCTGCTTACAGCAGGCACTAGCAAGTTCTTCAGCGATGGTGCTTTTTATAATTACTACTCCGAGCTGTTTCAAGGTGAGCTACGGATTAACTTAGCTGAATCCTTAGTTAATTTATTTCTTTCACTTATCCCTTTTATTGAGATAAGTCTGGGGTTGGCACTACTCAGCAATGAATATAAAGGCTATACCGTCTATGCATGGCTAGGCTTTATGCTGAGCCTTATGTTTGGGCATTACATTCTTCAGGAATGGTCTGAGGTGAATCAGATGCTTGATTATATTTTTCTTGGATTGCTCTGTCTTGTTTTACCGACACATTCATCATGGCTAGCAAGAGATAGGCAACCTGACCCCCCAGGCCCCGATCTAGTGGCAACCTAGACCTACCCCTGTTTTCAGGTAACGTTTAGACTTGTACAGTCTTACGGCACTTTATATTAAGATCCAGTGTACTCAGATTTGTAAAAAATACTTTCCAATAGTGTGGATGCAGCAATGAAAAACCTATTAATTATCTATCACAGTCAGAGCGGCGGTACTCTGCGTATGGCGGAAGCTGTGCACCAGGGTTCTCAGCGTGAGGATGAGGTTAAAACGCGCTTTATAACGGCTTTTAACGCCGATTTGAGTGACTTGCGTTGGGCTGATGGCATTCTCTTCGGGACGCCTGAGAACTTTGGCTACATGAGCGGTGCGTTAAAAGACTTTTTTGATCGCACCTTCTACCCCGCTGAATCCTATCAACTGAACCTGCCCTACGGCATTTTTGTCAGCTCAGGTAATGATGGTACAGGTGCTGTTCGAGAGGTTGACCGCATCGTTAAGGGCTATCCCTTGCGTAAAATATGTGAGCCACTGATCATTGTAGGAGGCTTCAAAAATAAGCATCAAGAGCAGTGCGAAGATTTCGGTCAAGGTATGGCTGCAGGTTTAGCCTTAGGTATTTTTTAGAAAGAACCACCAAAGAGTTTTATCGAACTTTATTGCAGACATAAAAAAACGCAAAACCGAAATTTTGCGTTTTTTTAATTGGAGCGGGAAAGGAGGCTCGAACTCCCGACCTGTTCGTTGGCAACGAACTGCTCTACCACTGAGCTATTCCCGCAGAAGCCACTAATGGCAACTTATAACATGGCGTCCCGTAGGGGAGTCGAACCCCTGTTACCGCCGTGAAAGGGCGGTGTCCTGGGCCTCTAGACGAACGGGACGAGGCTGTAACCCAGTCTTGGCAAGGACAAACGTGAGTAGCAGTCGCTAACCTATTATGCTCCCTTTTCGATACGTTCCATTAAAGTTACATATCTAGCCAAATCTGCTTGTCGTCTTTCACTACAACAAGGCGGGCATTATACCCAGAGAACGACCATTCGCAATCCCCTTTTTAATTAAAAATTAAATACATTAAAAAAAGGGACACAAGCCCCTTTTCTAATCGTTAATATTTAGTTTTACCTTATCGAGATATTAGTCCGAATAGCCATACAAGCATTGTAAAGTGCGTTGATATCATCATTGCCATAGTTTTACATCAAATACTCAGGCACGCCAATGCTGACTATAATTGGCTTTAAAGCCCGCTTTATTGAGACCTAGCAAAATCAGATATTGATGAGATCCAAAAGTGTTAGTTTTTTAGGTACAATGCGCGCCCCTAATAAAACCATCGAAAAGTGTCTAAGCAATGAAACCGTTTTTACAGTCAGATAAATTAAATAATGTTAATTATGAAATTCGCGGTCCCGTACTCGAGTATGCCAACTGGCTAGAAGATGAAGGTCAGCAAATTTTAAAACTAAACATTGGCAACCCTGGCGCCTTTGGTTTTGATGCACCCGACGAGATAATGCAGGATGTCATACATAACCTTCGCGACGCGCAAGGATACTCACATAGCAGAGGTCTATTCGCCGCCAGAAAAGCTGTTATGCAACGGTATCAATCTGAAGGCCTTGAGGGCGCCCATGTTGATGATGTTATTATGGGTAATGGCGTTAGTGAATTAATTGTAATGTCGATGCAGGGCTTGCTCAATCAGGGAGATGAAATTCTCATCCCCTCCCCTGATTATCCACTTTGGACCGCAGCTGTATCTATTGCTGGTGGAAAACCTGTTCATTATGAATGCGAAGAATCTCAAGGCTGGCAGCCTAATATTGATGATATAGAAAGCCAAATTACTCAAAATACTCGCGGCATCGTTATTATTAACCCAAACAACCCCACGGGTGCGGTTTATTCAAAAGACACGTTATGCGCATTAGTAGCGATTGCCGAACGGCATGGGCTCATTATATTTGCAGACGAAATTTATGACCGTATTTTATATGATGATGCGGTGCACTACCCGCTTTCGCTTTTAACCAAAAACACGCTGTGTTTAACCTTTAACGGGCTCTCAAAGACGTATCGCCTTGCTGGCTTTAGGTCTGGCTGGATGTTGATTAGTGGCGCGAAACAGATGGCAGCAAGTTACATTGAAGGTTTAGAGATGCTCGCTTCTATGCGCCTGTGTGCGAACGTTCCCGCCATGTTGGCCGTGCAAACCGCACTTGGCGGTCGCCAAAGTATTGAAGACTTGATACTCCCGGGTGGTCGCCTGCTTGCCCAACGTGACTTAGCGCATAAACTCTTAATATCTATTCCGGGCGTAAGCTGCATAAAGCCACTCTCTGCGATGTATTTGTTTTTTAAGTTAGACCCTAAGGTCTACCCTATTAATGACGACGAGAACTTTGTGCTCGAACTTCTGAAAAAAGAACATCTGCTTATCGTTCAGGGTTCCGCATTTACCTGTCAAGATACTCAACACTTTAGGATTGTATTTTTGCCTGACCAAGACACGCTTATTAAAGCGATAGAAAGACTATCCACCTTTCTCCTCTCTTATACCGCCAACCGCGAAAAGACACTGCAATCCTAATAGAGTGTCGTCTGAGTTCTAACATAGATTAAAACCTAGAGAGGTTAGCGTTAAGCGATCTTTCATCGAGAGGTTTAACCGCTCAGCATTAAATACCATTGAGGCCCATTCTCGGCGGACTGGATACTCTTTGCGTAACTGGTCGAAATGAGCGCCCACTCGGGGTGAGCCGGGTTCAATGCCTTCAAGTATCAATCGCATTCTATTGTCATCTGCGCTGATGTCGAAGCTCGCTAAAATAGCATCCTCAACGCTACTTATAACCACCGGACATACTGCCATATCGTCTAGTTTGACGATGTTACTCTTATTCTGCCGGGTCCCCTGCCATTCCACAAACGTATCGAAGATCATTGACGTACCGTTCACTTTCCCCTCAAGGCTATAGCCGGCAATATGAGGTGACGCCATAGATACATACTGAAGCAACTCTACGTCGACCATAGGTTCCGGTTCCCACACATCGAGGGCAACCACTAAGTCTACGCCTCCCTTTAATAGGTCCAATAATGCCTTGTTGTCGACGACAGCACCACGGCCTGCGTTGATTAAGAGAGCTCCCGGCTTGAGCTTAGATAGCGCTGTAGCATCCAGTAAGTGGAAGGTAGGATATAGTCCAGAAACTGTTAAAGGCGTATGCAGGCAAAGGATATCGCTGTCTAGCACCGACTCGAAGTCGGTGGTCATTATTCCGCTATCGCCAGCCAAATAAGGGTCATAAACTCGGCAGTCAACACCGATAGATAAAAGCGCTCTTAGCAATCTGCCGCCAACGTTACCACAGCCAACTATACCGACAGTTTTAGTCTGCCAGTCGGGCATTAATCTCGTCATTACAGAGAAATCATATTGCACCACCGATTGAGCATTACAACCAGGCGCATGAGCGAAGCAAACACCCTCAGCCTGAAGATAATCTAGATCGACATGATCTGTCCCAATCGTCGCAGAGCCAACAAATTTTACCGGTGAACCTTCCAGAAGATTAGCATCCACTTGAGTTACAGACCTCACTAGCAGAATGTCGGCGTCAACGATATCTACAGCAGATATTTCTCGACCAGACAATAGCTGAACATCACCATAGGGCCCAAATAATTCTGTTACTAGAGGTACACTTTGGTCGGCAATAATTTTCACACTAATCTCTCTTAGACGATGAGGAAGCGGAACTATAGGGGCGCGTATCTCGTTGCTTAAGATCAGCACAGCGCCTCGAAAACGCTGAGCCAAAACCCATCTCTTCACAAAACAACTCAAAGGCATCCATATGAATACCTTTCCATTCAATTCCTTGAAGACTAGGCACTGATTCAGCGTCGCATGTAATTGTAGCCAGCTGCCTAGATAGTCGTAATTGATCTGCACATCCGGCTAGTTTATCTGCTAGCTTCTTCGCTCCACGAATCGGTAAATCTTGAAGCTGATCAAGATGATCCATAATCGCTTCTACGTCAGAAAAATGAGACAGCAGTTGCTTGGCTGTCTTCGAACCTACACCGGGGATCCCGCAAATATTGTCACTGGTATCGCCCACTAAGGCTAGGTAATCCGCCATCTGATTGCACCCTAGCTCTAGCTCAGCCTCTAGAACACGTAGGCCTTTAGCGTTCGATTTTCCAAAGTCCCAATAAAGATCTTCCCCCTCAATAAGCTGCATAAGATCCTTATCGCGACTGACAATAACAGGTTGAACGTTATTTCGCCTGACAGCGCTGGCCATACTGCCAATTAAATCATCGGCTTCATAGACTGTTGATGCCATTTCAGTGACGCCAAGTACTCTACATAACTGCCGACAGGCCATTAGCTGAAAGGCGAGCGCATCATCAGGCAATTCACGATTGGCTTTATAGTCCCCACATAGCTGATGCCGAAAACCCGTTCCAAGGCTCTCATCAAAGGCACAAAATATATACTCCGGCTGCTGTCGACTTAATAAATCGAGTAGAAACCCAGTAAATCCATAAACAGCATGAGTCGGAAATTTTGGCTCTAGAGAATGCCAATTTTCAGGCAAGCTAAAGTAGCTACGGAAAATATAAATTGACGAGTCAATCAATAAGGCCTGCATGATAATTCCCTAGGCAATTTTTGCCATCTGATAATTCTGATCACAGCGTACATTAGAGTTGCCGAAAGCCTCGTTCAATCTCTCTAAAAATATAGCCGCTCTGGGCGGTAATTCCTCAGAGATACACCAAGACTTTGCTTGATTAACTATACCTTGCCTGAATAGATAACTTGGGCCATCGTCATCAAGGCCCTCTAAATTGTCAGCGCTTACACGGAACCCATGACCGCAGGCCACTGCAAACATCCACTCTAAAGCCTGAGGTTTGGTTTCAGCAGCCTCAAAAATGGCCTGTTCATTAACATTCCGGCCGTCCGGATGGTACCAGTACCCAAAGTCTTCCAATAGGCGTCTTTGGTTACCTGCAAGACACCAGTGGGCAATTTCATGCAGGGCACTTGAAATAAAATCCTGTCGATAAAAAATACGACAGATTCGACTTTCTTGTGTAGCAGGCAG
>JABILI010000101.1 GCA_018654575.1 Porticoccaceae bacterium | reverse complement strand
TAGGTATATCATTAATCCGCCAAAGAAATTTGCGAGTAGATCTTTAGCCGCAAAGCCAATCGCAATACCGCCTATGCCACCAAATGCCAGTAACCCTGAAATACTGTAACCAAATAACTGCATCGCGATAAGTAATGCTGTAATCACGACTGATACCCGCAATAACTTAGCCACTGCCCTCACAGTCGTGGTGTCAACAGGCTTGCTAATATAGTCTGGATCAATAAGATTCTGCTCAGCTCTCTTAATAAAATTAGTCAAAAATAGAGTCGTTAGAAAAATTAAAGAAAGGCGGTTAATCGGATCAATCAACTCCAATAAGGGAGAATTCATTCTTTGTGCAGCCACACCAGCTGCAAAGTTAATCCCGAGAATCCAAATGAACCATATAGCAGGTCTTCGGCAGGCTTCTATTAAGGCATCATCCCAAACTGTCGCCGTTTTAGCGGTACGCTCCTCAAGCCTATCGATGATTTTGTTCAAAATGTAACCGAGACTCAAAACAACCACAACGATGAGAAATAGCTCGGCAACCCAAAGGAAGCCTGAGTCACTGAATTCAACCAACCATGTCCGAAAATTATTCATTTAATAATTCCTGCTTTGCGTTAGTGTTAATGATATCTCACACCCTGTTAAAGTCACTGCTTTAATTCAATGCTGCCACTTTTTGGGATATCGCCAACCGTCGGGGCGAACCTTCAAGGTCTGACCAAGTGATAGACCTTTTAGCCGCCATAGACGTTAATTTGGAGCTTTGCGAAATATTGGCAGACTCCATGTACGACAATACCTCAACTGCCCCTTGGGGACAATTGCAGACTAAAATCATATCGCAACCTGCCTTTAACGCCAGTTTCGCTTTGTCCACATAACCACCGGCAATATCAGCTCCCTTCATCGTTAGGTCATCACTAAAAATAATACCCTCAAATCCTAGCTTTTCTCGAAGCACATCGTTCAACCAAAACGATGAAAAGCCAACTGAGTCTGGGTCAATCGACGGGAAAGTTATATGTGCAGGCATCACTGCATCTAGCGTCTTTGCCAGTTTTGCAAAAGGCTGTATATCCCTGCCGTACAAAATCTCCCAGCTACGCTCATCAACCGGCGCCTCTATATGGCTGTCCTCAACGATGCCTCCGTGACCAGGAAAATGTTTCCCAGTGGCTGCCATTCCTGCCTCATGCATTCCTCTGATAAAAGCCTCGGCTGCACTGATGACGATTTTAGGCTGATCGGAGAACGATCGATCGCCAATGATGCTGCTAGTGTCGCGATCGATATCCAAGACTGGAGCAAAACTTATATCAAGGCCACAGGCAATCACTTCAGATGCCATCAGCCAACCTAAATCTTTGCTTAAGGCTAAACCTTCCGCCGGCGAGTGAGCGATCAAGTTCCCTATTGCTTGCATAGAAGGAATGGCGGTAAACCCCTCGCGGAGTCGCTGAACCCTTCCACCCTCTTGATCCACCGCGACGAGCAAATTCTTAGAACAGGCCCTAATCTCAGTAACCAAATCACAAACTTGATCTCTACTCTGAATATTACGACTGAACAGAATGACGCCGCCTACTTGGGGATTTTGTAGCTGAAGCCGCTCCTCACGGTCAAGTGAGACTCCTTTCAAATCGAGCATCAATCGCCCGTATAAATCAACCTCTGAACTATTCAATAGCACACTCCCAAATAAACACTTTACACAATGTCTAATACCAAGCTACTTAAACCAATTTATTATTTACATATTCCTCGCAGCTATTTTACCCTGTTACTGAAATTCTGCTCAAAAAAATAATTACATGTTTTTTCGTGAGTTAAATAAAACACCTACAAAACACTTTCACTTTTACCTGCAAGTGACACATCACCCAAAAGATCTGAACCGTGTAACAAGCGCCGGTTAGTGATATTTTAGAACACCAACTATAAAAAGGAACACTATTATGGCTAGCCAAATACCATCTGTTGGACAGTGGTATAGGGATATGGCAACTAATCAATTCATTGAAATTATCGCGGTCGATGACTATTCCTCCGTTATTAGCATTCAATACGAGAACGCTGAGATCGATGAACTAGATCTGGTCTCATGGAATGCACTACCGACGACCTGTAGTAACAGCCCGGAAGAACGCTGGGAGTTATCTTTATTAACAGACCAGGATCGCATCTTCTGTGACCACATTACGGTACTTGCCGGGGCAAATAACACCCCCCCTAGAGTAAAGCCCGATACTGCATTTGGTTGGGATGATTTGTAGCCCAGTTTCATCAAGATCCTAAACCAAAAAACCAGTGGTACCTTTGTGCTGATCTAGCGACGACTTGCTAATTGCGTAATACTGTATATAATCACAGTTAACCAAGGCTTGAGGATATATTGTGGAGCGACTAACAGCAAGACAACAAGAAATACTAGACTTGATTCGTGACAGCCTTGATGAGACTGGCTACCCGCCAACAAGAGCTGAAATCGCGCAAAAACTAGGGTTTCGTTCGCCCAATGCTGCGGAAGACCATCTTAGGGCACTCGCTCGAAAAGGCGCAATAGAAATGATCCCTGGGGCTTCACGTGGGATACGAATTGTTGAGCAATTTTCTGGCATCCCTATTATTGGTAGGGTCGCAGCTGGTGAGCCTATAATGGCTGAACAGCATATTGAAGATTATCAAGAAATCCCCTCTAGTACCTTTCATCCCAGTGCCGACTACTTTTTGCGTGTGCAGGGCCAGAGTATGCTTGACGTAGGAATAATGGACGGAGACTTACTTGCCGTCCATCAGCAGCCAACGGCTGACAATCAGCAAATTGTTGTCGCCAGAGTCGATGGAGAAGTAACCGTTAAAAGACTAAAGAGAACGAAAAGCAAGCATGAAATTCATCTGTTGCCAGAGAACCGTGATTACTCACCCATATTAGTTGATTTGAGAGCTCAGGAATTTGCCATTGAGGGACTAGCGGTTGGCGTCGTAAGGGTATCACTTTAAATTAACTATCAATGCAGAATTTGATGCTTTTCACCCGTTTCAACAGAGGAGGGGGTCCGGTCGTCGTTAATTTCAAAGACCGTTTGGATGCCAGCGTCCATCATACTTTTGGCAACATCAATATGTTTTCCATCAAGATACTCTAAAACTGAGTCTGAAAAACTTATGCGAACGAGAGGCTCATCAGATCCGGCGCGCTGCAATGCAACCTCACCATCATCAAGCATTACAAGTTCGTATTCTGTGAAAGCCATATTATAAACCCCTTATGATCCAGCGTATTATAACAGCAAGCTAGAGCACTATTAAACCTTGCCAATTATTAGCTGGCGCCCTTCTGTCTAGGCACCCATTTCCCGTTTACGTAGAACGCACTCCAACCCGTTGGTTTTCCTTCGCTTTCACTACGAACATACTGTTCTTTAGTCTTGCGACTATAGCGAACCACTGACTCGTTACCCTCAGGATCTGCACTTGGCGCCGTCAGCAAAAATTGGTATTTTTCATCGATGCGTTCTTTATATGGCAATAATTCATTAACCGTTGGTGCACGAGTTTCTCTGTGTCGCGGAAATTGACTAGCGGCTAAGAATATACCCGACGCTCCATCACGCAGAACGTAATGATCGTCCACCTTAACGCAACGAAGTTCTGGCATGGCAATAGGATCCACCTTTGGCGGAGCTGCTTGCCCACTGCGCAGTAACTTGCGTGTATTTTTACAAGGTTCACCCTCAGAATTTTCGCCAGTGCAACCAAAGTATTTGCCAAATCGACCCGTTTTCAGCTGCATCTCACTACTACATTTATCACAATCAAGCACTGGCCCTTCATACCCTTTTATAACGTATTGACCAATCTCAATTTCATGGCCAACACAATCTGGATTGTTGCCACAGACATGAAGTTTACGCGTTTCGTCTATTAGATAACTGTCCATTGAGGTATTGCAGAGTTTACAACGATGTTTGTGGATCAAGAACTTTGATTCAGCCTCATCATCCTCTTCGATATTGACTGCTTCATCACCCGCCGTAAGGTTAACTGTGTGCTTACAGCGCTCCTTCGGAGGTAACGCATATCCAGAACAGCTCATAAATACACCCGTTCCAGCCGTTCGAATCATCATCGGACGATCACACTGTTTACACTCAATCTCTGTTTCAGATGGTTTGTTAGGGCGCATTCCCCCTTCGGAGTCCTTAGCAGACAACACCTTTGCACTAAAGTCCTTATAAAAACGATTAAGCAGGCTCTTCCACTCCAGTTTTCCTTCAGCAACCTGATCGAGTTGCTCCTCCATGGACGCTGTAAAGCCATAGTCCATCAAATCGGTAAAGCTCTCTGACAAACGATCAGTAACAATATCGCCAATTTTTTCTGCAAAAATCCGTTTGTTTTCGATCCTGACGTAACCACGATCTTGGATAGTCGATATAATCGATGCGTAGGTAGAAGGTCTTCCTACACCGCGCTTTTCTAATTCTCGCACCAATGCTGCCTCAGAAAAACGAGCCGCTGGCTTGGTGAAATGTTGCAGCGGAATCAGCGCTAACATCTTCATCAAATCACCTTTCTGGAGATCAGGGAGCTCAATATCATCATCACCTTTTCGATTAGCGGGCATCACCGCGAGGTGTCCATCAAATCGTGTAACTCTACCCTTAACCGTAAGTTCATACTCTCCCGCACCGACAGTAATCGTCGTTGAGGTGAATTCTGCATTGGTCATTTGGCATGCAACAAATTGCTGCCATATCAACTGATAAAGTTTTTGCGCATCAACTTCCATCTCGCTGAGGCTCCCCGGCGCTATATCTACGTTCGAAGGGCGAATCGCTTCGTGAGCATCTTGGGCACCAGATTTGCTGCTATAGGTAATCGCTACGTCGGGCAGGTACTTAGCGTCATGGCGTAATTTAATATAGTCACGACAAGCAACAACAGCATCTTCACTCAAATTAGCCGAATCTGTACGCATATAAGTGATGTAACCGCCTTCGTACAAACGCTGGGCCATCATCATAGTTTTCTTAACACCAAAACCTAGCCTAGTACTGGCAGCTTGCTGTAATGTCGACGTAATAAATGGAGCTGAAGGTTTAGATTTTGTAGGCTTATCTTCTCTTTTACTAACGGCGTAATCAGCTTCTCTTAACGCGCTCAGAGAGGTGTCAGCCTCGACCTTATCGATTGGCCGAAAAGCCTCACCTTGATGCCGCTTTACATCAAAACGAATTTTAACATCGTCTCGATCGACGTCTGAACTAGCACTCCCCTCCAAGTCAGCTTGAACGCTCCAGTACTCCTCAGGAACAAAAGCTCGAATCTCGCGCTCACGCTCAACGACCAATTTTAGAGCGACAGACTGCACTCTACCCGCGGACAAACCGCGTCCTACTTTTTCCCACAGCAATGGAGAAACCATAAACCCGACAACACGATCTAAAAATCGCCTTGCTTGTTGGGCATCAACCCGATCTTTATTGAGTTCACCCGGAGCCTCGAACGCTTTGCGTATAGCCTTCTTGGTTATTTCGTTAAAAACAACTCGCTTATAACGATCTTCGTCGCCTCCAATCACCTCGGTTAGATGCCACGCAATAGCCTCTCCCTCTCTATCCATATCCGTTGCCAGATAGACAGTGTCCGCATTTTTAGCCAGTTTCTTAAGCTCTGCTACCACTTTTTCTTTACCCGGGAGGGTCGCATAATCTGCCTTCCAGTTATTATCTGGATCAATGCCCATGCTCTTTATAAGTTGAGATTTTGTTTTTTTCTCGCGATGTACAATTTTATCTTC
>JABILI010000053.1 GCA_018654575.1 Porticoccaceae bacterium | reverse complement strand
CCATCACTCGAATCAAAGGCTCTGTACCCGATGACCGCAATAACACGCGCCCTCGATCGCCCAGCTCTTCCTCAGCCGCAGCCACTGCTGAATTAATAGCTTTGTTATCGTCAATAGCAACCTTCTCCGGCAGTCGCACATTAATCATAGTCTGGGGGGATTTTTGCATTCCCGCTTTAAGATCTGAAAGAGGCTTGCCGCTCTCACACAGGGCAAGAATCACTTGAAGCGCGCTCACAAGGCCATCACCAGTGGTATTGAGATCGCTACAAAGAATATGGCCTGAGGCCTCACCACCTAAAACCCAACCATTTTCTCTTAAAGCTTCGACAACATAACGATCACCCACTTTGGTGCGCTGAAAAGGAATATCTAGGTCTCGTAGAGCGATCTCCAACCCGAGATTGCTCATCTGAGTTCCTGCCACTCCATTGCAACCCTGGGGAGTCTGTTGGCGGTATCGCGCAATAATATAAACAATCTCATCACCATCGACTATGTCACCGTTAGCATCAACCAATAAAACTCTGTCGCCATCACCATCCAATGCAATACCAAGATCTGCCTTTCCCTCAACTACCTTGGCGCGAACTGCATCCATATGAGTTGAACCGCACTGCTCATTAATATTAAAACCGTTTGGCATATTAGCTATGGTAATCACTTGAGCTCCAAGCTCCTTAAAGACCTTAGGCGCTGCGTTATATGTTGCACCATTGGCGCAATCTAATACAATTTTCAATCCAGTCAAACTATAACCCGCGGGCAACGATCCCTTGCAAAATTCCACGTAGCGGCCTGTAGCATCACCAATTCGGCGTGCTTTACCAAGACTGAAAGAACCATTAGTAATTAGCGACTGATCCATCAAAGATTCAATTTCTAATTCTATCTCATCCGGTAATTTATAGCCGTCAGCGGAAAAAAACTTAATTCCGTTGTCCCCTACTGGATTATGGGATGCACTAATAACGATACCTGCAGATGCACGAAATGCGCGCGTTAAGTAGGCAATTGCGGGAGTCGGCATTGGCCCAAGCATGTCAACATTAACGCCCGCAGCAATCAATCCCGCCTCAAGCGCAGCCTCGAACATATAACCAGAAACGCGAGTATCTTTACCGATCAAAACCCTGTTCTTTACTTTTGTATGCCGAGTTAAAACCTTGCCAGCTGCCCAACCAAGTTTAAGCATAAAATCTGCAGTAATCGGATGCTCACCAACGGTGCCACGAATACCATCTGTACCAAAATATTTTTTGTTCATAATTTAGTCTTCTTCCGTAATCGTTATAGCACGCCATATGTCGATGGCTTGCTTAGTTTCAAGTACATCATGTACTCGCAAAATCGTAGCACCACTCTGAGCTGCCAACACTGCCATCATTACACTGCCAATTAAACGCTGGTCAGCCTGCTCTATTCCAAGCATCTGCCCAATCATTGCTTTTCGCGATACCCCCACTAATACCGGATGACCACTAGCAACAAATTGATCAATTGCGTTAAACAAAGTGAGATTATGAGTCAAGCTCTTGCCAAATCCAAATCCGGGATCAAATATTATTTGCTCGGCTGCTATACCAGCATCAAGACAATCCTGTTTACGACTCATCAAAAACGCAAGAACTTCAGCCGCTACATCTTGGTAACCCGGTTTAATTTGCATGGTCTGCGGTTGATTCTGCATGTGCATTAAGCAGACAGGTAGTCTAGATTGGGCGGCGGCCTCTAGAGCGCCATCACGAGTCAAGGCGCGCACATCGTTAATTAAGTGCGCTCCTTTAACTGATGCCTCTCTAATCACTATAGCTGTACTGGTATCTACTGACACCAATACATCAAAACGATCCAAGACTAACTCAAGTATTGGCAGGATACGTTCAAGTTCTTGTTGCTCTGATACTTCAGCCGCTCCTGGTCGCGTTGATTCTCCGCCTAGATCGATGATATCGGCGCCATCATTCAGCATCTTTTCAATCGCAACAAGCGTTTTACTCTGGTTTAACCTATTACCTGCATAAAGCTGGCCGCCATCAGAAAACGAATCAGGTGTTAGATTAACGATACCCATGATCGCCGGGCACGACAGGTCCAACACCTTATCTCTGCACTGCAATCTCAAGCCCGACAAATTTGTCTCCTCTTAAAACAAAAAACCCTGAGACCAAAAATAACGCTCAGGGTTTTTGCTAGACTATTATGATCAAGCGTCCTCAACAGGCCCGCCAATAGGAGAGTCTTCCTCGACCGGACTCTTTGCACCATCCTCAGCATTACCATCTGAATGATTATCAGAGTCCTTTTGATCCCAATCTCGTGGACGGCGAACTTGTCGACGATTCATGAGATCATCCACCTGATCAGCATCGATAGTTTCATATTCCATCAACGCGTCTTTCATTGCTTCAAGGATATCACGATGCTCTTCAAGCAAGGTTGTAGCTTTAGCATAGGCCTCGGTCAATATTAGCTTGACCTCTTGGTCGATCTCTCGGGAGGTATCCTCAGAATAATGAGCATTTCCGCTACCGGGTACCTGAGAGCCATCTTCACCATATAAAATCGGACCCATTTTTTCATTAAGACCCCATTTAGTAACCATATTACGCGCCATTTGAGTGGCACGTTCTATATCATTCGACGCGCCAGTAGTAACGCCGTCAAAGCCACCGATCATTTCCTCTGCAATACGACCGCCAAACAAACTACACAGTTGACTAAAGAGCTGCCGTCGATTCATGCTGTAACGGTCTTCTTCTGGCAAGTATTGGGTGAGCCCTAAT
The DNA here is from genome assembly GCA_018654575.1 of Porticoccaceae bacterium. GTDB lineage: Bacteria > Pseudomonadota > Gammaproteobacteria > Pseudomonadales > Porticoccaceae > HTCC2207. Next base: position 913 of record JABILI010000053.1, on the reverse strand, counting down.
GCACGACCACGTGGGATGATAGTGACCTTGTGTACAGGATCATGCTCTGGCACCAGCCGTCCAATAATAGCGTGGCCAGCTTCATGATAAGCCGTGTTGGCTTTTTCTTTTTCAGACATCACCATGGAACGCCGCTCAGCACCCATCATGATCTTATCTCGTGCTTTTTCAAATTCTTCCATAGTCACCACGCGACGATTACCTCGCGCTGAGAATAGGGCTGCCTCATTGATCAGATTGGCTAAATCAGCTCCAGAGAAACCAGGAGTCCCGCGCGCTAAAATTGATAAGTCTACAGTGTCTTCAAGAGGCACCTTGCGAGCATGCACTTTAAGAATTTGCTCTCGACCACGAATATCAGGCAAGTTGACATAAACCTGACGGTCAAATCGACCAGGACGCAATAGCGCCTTATCCAAAACATCAGGTCGGTTAGTCGCTGCTATCACGATAACACCCTCGTTACCTTCAAAACCGTCCATCTCAACAAGCAGCTGGTTTAATGTTTGCTCTCGCTCGTCATTACCACCACCATGGCCGCCGCCACGATGACGGCCCACAGCATCAATCTCATCGATAAATATAATACAAGGCGCTTGCTTCTTAGCCTGCTCAAACATATCACGAACTCGCGAAGCACCTACACCGACAAACATTTCGACAAAATCTGAGCCAGAGATAGAAAAGAATGGCACCTTAGCCTCGCCCGAGATAGCTTTAGCCAGCAACGTTTTACCTGTGCCTGGCGGACCGACCATCAGCACCCCCTTAGGAATGCGACCACCAAGACGCTGGAATTTACTCGGCTCACTTAAAAATTCAACCAACTCAGCGACATCTTCTTTTGCCTCATCTACACCTGCAACGTCAGCAAATGTGGTGTTAATCTGATCGCCGGTTAGCAACTTAGCTT
>JABILI010000071.1 GCA_018654575.1 Porticoccaceae bacterium | reverse complement strand
TATTAAGACGGAAACCAAGGTGTTTACCTAGCGTTAAGACTCTTTTTCGCGCCAGCCGAGCTTCGTTGCCAGCCATAAAACCGGCGCAGATAGCGAGAAAAATAACGCCATTGCAAATAATATGCGAGGCGGATCAATGGTTATCACTACAAACCCCATCACCACCGACAAGATCACTATAAAGGGTACCTTGCCTCGCATATCAACTTTCTTAAAACTGGGATACTTAAAGTTCGACACCATGAGCAATCCCGCGCAAGCCGTTACCAAGGCGCCGGCAACAGATAACAAAAGCGACGGCTGGATATCCTGAGCTGACCATACCAGCCCGGCGATTAAGGCTGCCGCCACAGGACTTGGAAGTCCTGTAAATACCTTACCGTCAGAGACTCCAGCCTGGACATTAAATCGTGCCAACCGTAACGCCGCGCAAGATGCGTAAACAAAGGTCGCAGCCCAACCCAGCTTGCCAAGGGAGCTAACGCCCCAACCATAAGCCAAAACGGCAGGCGCAACGCCAAAAGAAACCATGTCAGAAAGGCTATCGTACTGAACGCCAAAGTCACTTTGAGTATTGGTCATACGCGCTACACGGCCATCTAAGCCATCAAAAACCATTGCCGCAAAAATAGCCATTGCCGCCCATTCGTACTGACCGCTAAACCCAGATAGCACCGCATAGAAACCGCCAAATAATGCGCCGGTAGTCAGTATATTAGGCAGTAAATAAATGCCTTTGCGGGGCCGACGAGGAGGCATGGCCGCATCAGAATGATGATCTTGATTGAGCTCAACAACCTTGTCTACTGTCCGAGACTTCTCTTCCATAATGCTACTTCCTGTTACACAGCCAGATACTCATTAGCCGATATTATAAGCTAAGTTACTTATCAATCGTCCAAAAAGTGCTTTTTCATTAATTCTAGATCAGCCTCAGATAGATCTAACGCCGTCATTAAATAACTTTTCATTGAGCCGTAATGCTCGTCAATAGCGTCAAGAAAGGCAATAATGTTATCTTCATGAACAGAGACATAGGGGGTCAGCCAATCTCTTTCCCAGTTTTCTACCTTGGCATCACGCAGATGACCTTCAATAATATCGACGAGCCTACTTGAGTCATAATGCTTACAAGTAAGCATATAATCCTCAATGATTGTTTTTCGAGGTACATCTAGCGCTGACAATATAAGCGCTGCAGCCATACCAGTGCGGTCTTTGCCAGCAGAGCAGTGGAATACACTGGTATTGTCTGCATTTCCTATTATCTCCCTCATAAACCGACTAAACGCAGGAATAACGACTTTTATACACGAGCGATATGAGTTAACTACAAGTTCATGAGAAGATTCAGCGGTGAGCTCACCCTCGAACAAAAACTCCCAGAATCTTGATATGTCCCCGATTGATATTTGATAATCGTCAACGAAGTGGGCCCGTATAGACACACTGGGAGACTGTTGTTGTTCCTCTTGGCGTCGAAAGTCATGTATTTTGCTGACGCCCATTTGTTCAAGAGTATCTAAATCTTTATCAGTTAAATTAGCTAGGTGGCCACAGCGAAGAATCTTACGCCATTTAACCCGACGGCCATCTTGATTAAGGTAACCGCCTAGATCTCTAAAATTAATCCCGCCGTCGAGAGGCACTACCCTAGACGTATCACTTGCCGCATCCACCATCATTACCTTCCTTTGTATATTTTATGACCTACTTTACGGCGTAAAAACGGAAACGACCCTCTTTTGAGGGCCGATATTATTCCGTAAGCGTGTGAAGCTGGCCAAGCTAATTGGCCCACTAAACTCTAATAAACTTATCTCCCCGCGAGATACCGGAGACACCGCTACGAACAACCTCCATTATGCCCATGTGGGTGACCGCTTCAATGAATGCATCTAACTTGTCACTGTCGCCGGCAAGCTGCACCGTATAGGTCGATGGGGTCACATCAATAATGTGTCCTCGGAAAATCTCCACACAGCTTTTTAGCTCCGAGCGAACATCACAGTCTGTAGCTTTAATCTTAACCAATAACAACTCACGCTCGATGTGATGGCCTTGAGTTAAATCCACAACCTTGAGAGTATTAATGAGCTTATGCAATTGTTTGACGATTTGCTCTGCCATCTGATCATCACCTTGGGTGGTTAATGTCAGGCGAGACAGCGTTTCATCATCAGTTGGGGCGACCGTCAAAGTGTCGATATTATAACCACGCTGCGAAAACAAACCAACCACTCGAGATAAGGCTCCAAATTCATTCTCCAACAAAATAGAGATTATTCTTTTCATTAGGTTCTCTCCGTTTTGCTTAGCCACAGGTCACGCATGGACCCACCCGGCATATGCATTGGATACACATGTTCAGAACGATCGATACAGATATCCATGAAGACGACTCGATCTTTCATCGCGAAACACTCACGCATTTTTTCCTCAAGCTCGTCAAATTTGGTCACCTTCATTCCCACATGCCCATAGGCTTCTGCTAAAGCAACAAAGTCAGGTAGCGAGTC
>JABILI010000087.1 GCA_018654575.1 Porticoccaceae bacterium | reverse complement strand
TGAAACTAGATATTAGTAAGCAGCTATCGAAACTAATGAGAGATAATAATCTATCTCAAAGTGCCCTTTCGAGAGCTACAGGTGTTCCGCAACCTACTATTAATCGCATTCTCAGTGAGGTGACTCGTGAGCCTAGAAGAGACTCTGTCGTTAGAATAGCTAACTTTTTTGGCATCACTCCAGAGTCACTCTATGAGTCTAGAGGAGCTAAAACAGCCCGAACCCCTACAGCAGAGACAGTTGAAGAAATATACAAACGCATAGCTATGTTAAGTATTACTGAACGAGCTGAGCTATTTGACCGAGTGTCTACTAACCTTAAATAGAATACTCGTCAAGTGTGGTGATTAAATTCACCCATTCGTCGTTTGGTAGCTCCGCTACAAACTCTCTAAACACTTCATAACCCGAGTCGTAAGCTTGCTCGATGCTTTTTTTACCCTGATAGTCAAATCGCTCTGCGTTGGATTCGCCATCTTGTTCCATATCATTCTCCTTTAATGGGCCTCTTTACGTCCAGGTTGACGATGTTAGTCTCTAAGATTTCGAAAAACTGTGATCTAGTTGGCTTTTTTTAATTCATATTGACGATGTGTTTATAACGGCGGACTATTCTCAGCAACAGTGTTTTAACTTGTTTTATCTGGGTATCTCTGTATAAAAGTCTTATGGACATCTCGTGGATAAATGAAGCCAGTCTCGGATTTTGGATTGCGGTTACCTTAGCCTGTGCGCTGGGCGCCATGTCTCCTGGTCCAAGTCTTGCGGTAGTGGTTAATCACACGCTTGCCCATGGCAGAGCCGCTGGGTGTTATGCGGCGATTAGTCATGGCGTCGGTGTCGGTATTTATGCGCTTATAACCGTGTTCGGTCTGGCGATGGTTATTCAAAGAAATCAAGAAATATTTGATATTGCGCAACTGTTAGGCTGTCTATTTTTGCTACTAATGGCGGCAAAAATTCTTTTTTCGTCGCCAAATCCTATCGATACGGGATTGCCTGTCGCCTCTAGCTCATCTACCACTAGAGCGATAGCTGATGGATTTTTGATTGCTCTTATAAATCCTAAGATTCTCTTGTTTTTCACCGCTCTTTTCAGTCAGTTCGTTCGGTTAGAAAGTGATTTATGGGAAAAACTAACGCTTGCTTTAATTGCAGGTGGTGTCGATATCATATGGTATCTATTGGTCGCTTTAACGCTCTCACACTTCCAATCTGTTGTTCGGTTTCAGCGAATTAGTGGGTTGATTGATAAGATTTTTGCGATTGTATTAATTGGCATTGCATCAACCTTCATATTTCAGATTACCCAAGGCTAGAAATATTACATAATGACCTCCCGTGATTCTAGCTTTTATCCTTGTGCTCCACATAAGCGTATCGGCTAAGCTAATCACTTTTCCTATAGACAATGATTACAGGAAAAATCAATGACTTCATTTCAATCGATTTATGACATAGCTGCTAAAAACCGTGGCTCAGTCGAGTTACTCGAGGCAATTTTACCCAAGCCTGAAACACCCGATGTTTTATCCCGGCTTACGGATGACCGATACCTTTCAATGATGACTCGTTGTGTATTTCGCGCGGGATTCGTATGGCGGGTAATCGACAATAAATGGCCTGGGTTTGAGAGTGCTTTTTCTAACTTTAATCCCATGGCTGTAGCCCACTTTAGCGATGAGCGGTTGGAAGAGTTAGCTCAAGATAGAAGTATTGTGCGTAATTTCACTAAGATAGTATCTGTACGGAACAACGCGGTTTATGTTTTGGATAAACAACGTAGTCATGGCAGTTTCGGTGCTTTTATAGCTGAATGGCCGACCAGTAACATTACCGGTTTGTGGTTAGAGCTAAAGAAAAAAGGTTGCCGGTTAGGTGGGAACAGTGGCCCGATGATGTTGAGGAGTATGGGTAAAGATACTTTCCTAATGACTAAAGACGTGTGCGCTGCGCTTGTTAATCATGGTTTTGTCGACAAAATTAGCCCGACCTCACAGCGCGATTTAAAGCAGGTAGAGACTGTTTTTGGTGCATTGCGTGAACAGTCTGGCCGATCTCTTTGTGAGATCAGCCGGATTCTAGCATGCTCTGTATAACGTTTTTATAGCTGAGTCTCGATCCATTCGTCCATTCGTTTATCAAGAACATCCATAGGCAGAGCGCCTTTTACAAGAAGTTGATCATGAAACGCACGTAGATCAAATTTGGCGCCGAGCTTCTTCGTTGCACGTGCACGCAGTTCTTTGAATTTTAATTCACCAATTTTATAGGCGAGAGCCTGGCCTGGCCAAGATATATAGCGGTCTATCTCAACCTCTATATCATGCAGGCTTTTGGCAGTGTTGTTGGCGAAATAGTCAATCGCCTTTTGACGGTCCCAGTCAAACATATGCATGCCGGTGTCAACGACGAGGCGCACGGCACGCCACATTTCGTAGGTTAGTTGGCCAAATTTGCTGTAGGGGTCAGTGTAGAAGCCCATTTCTACGCCGAGACTTTCGGCATATAGCCCCCAACCCTCAACAAACCCCGTGTAACTGAGATTTTGTAACAGGGGATGAGTTTCAGGTAATTCTTGTGCAAGTGATATTTGTAGGTGGTGCCCAGGCATGGCTTCATGCAGGGTTAATGCCTCCATTTCCCAAGTCGGACGTGTGTTAAGAGCATATGTATTAGCATAAAAATAGCCAGGTCTGCCATTTTTGCTCGAGCCACCCCAGTAGTATGCCGTGGTTTGCGATTTAGCCGCATAGTCAGGAATAGCTATCACGCCGTAGGGCATTCGAGGCAGTTTGCCAAATAGTTTAGCTAATTCAGGATCCGCTCTTTTGGCAATGTCTCTGTAGCCAACCATAAGATCATTTGCCGACGTCATATAGAACTGCGGATCAGTACGAAGAAAATGAGTGAATTCGTCGAAGGTACCTTCAAAGCCTGACGCCGAAATTGTTTTATCCATCTCTTTACGTATACGTTTGACCTCAGCGAGACCTAGCTGATGAATTTGCTTTGGCGTTAGATCAGTGGTGGTAAAGCTTTTTGCTCGATGACGATACCAGTCGGCCCCATTCGGCATGTCAATAAGAGCAATAGACGTGTTGGAATTCGGGATATAGTCGTCTTCAAGAAAATGTAGAAGACTTTCAAAAGCAGGGTAAACTTGTTGCTTGATAATTTGTCGGGCACGGGCTTTTATCTTTTCTTGCTCGGCTTGATCCATACTGTCTGGGAAGCCGCTGAAACTGTTTAGTAGTGGGCTTTTATCTATGTCTGAAGGTATTGTATTGAGAATTTGCTCGGGCACATCGCGCAGAGTGATCTTAGGTGGTGTGATACCCTTAGCTAGCCCCTCACGCAGCACCTCGATCGTGCTAAGGATATAACTTTCAGCGTTCTCTAGTCTTGCCAGACGATCTATAAAATCTTGACGACTAAATTTTGGCATCATTGAAAGAGTGTCGGCTATATCTTGTTGCACACCGGTGCGCTGGTGAAGTAAGATAAACTGCTCTGGATAGGCTTGTCCAGCGACCTCAGCTGAAAGGCTTTTCTCAACTAGCATCCATTCTAAATAGCGATCTTCATTAAGTTCTTCAGCATCAATTGACCGCAACTGCCTTAAGAACTCCTTTCTCTGGCCAGCACTTTTAGCTTGTGCAGTTACAGACGGGTTGGGCCATAGGGCATTTTGCCCTGGATACCCGACATAGGTAGCGTAAGTTGGGTTGCTGATCATGGTTTGATTCCAAATATCATCAAACAGCAAAGCTAGTCTTTCTTCTTCAGAAGGGCTTGCTGGTACGTTCAATGGCAGCAATAAAAATAGCGCAAAGCTTAGTAATTTCATCATTTTAATGCTCCTTATAAGGTTGAATTAGCAATCCATTTAATAACATTTTCTTCAAGGATAGGTAGTGGAACTGAACCATCTCTAAGTACCACGTCATGGAACTGACGAATATCAAATTTGTTGCCCAATGATTGCTTTGCGATTCGCCTCAAATCCTGAATTTTCAGCATGCCGATCTTGTAAGCAGTAGCCTGAGATGGCATGACGATATACCGTTCTATTTGACGTACGTTATAGCTACTAGAATGAGGAACGTTAGTGTTCATATACTCAATGGCCTTTTCGCGAGTCCAGCGCTTAGTATGAATTCCGGTATCGACTACTAATCGACAGGCCCGATATAACTCCCCAGAAAGGCGACCAAAATCCGAGTATGGATCCGCATATAAGCCAATTTCTTTCGGTACTGATTCAGAGTAGAGACCCCAACCCTCGCTGAATACAGTGTAGCCTCCAAAGAGTCTAAATTTGGGCATATTCTGAAGTTCCTGCGCAATCGATATTTGCATGTGATGTCCGGGAATACCCTCATGATAAGCTAATGCTTCCATATTATATTTGGACATGTCGCTCATCTTATATAGGTTAGCAAAGTATGTTCCCGGACGACTGCCATCGGGTGCCGGGCTTTGATAGAACGCTTGTCCAGCCGAGGCTTCACGAAATGCCTCCACCGCTTTTACCACGAGATCAGCTTTAGGTTTCGTGATAAAGAGCTCATCCAAACGTGATTTCATGGTATCTATAAGCAGCGCTGCCTGGTCTAGGTAAGCTTGCTTACCTGCAGCACTATCTGGATAGTAAAATTGAGGCCCATTACGCATAAAATTAAAGAAGGCCTGTAGATCACCGTCAAATTTAACTCGTCGCATTATTCTTCGCATTTCTGCTTGAATACGTGCGACTTCTTTAAGGCCCAAATTATGAATTTGATCAGCTGTTAGATCAGTGGTGGTGGTGCGCTTTAGGGCAAAGTTATAAAAATCGTCTCCTTCAGGAAATTTCCAAACTCCGTCATCATTGGTTGCACTGTGTTCTAAGTTGGTAAGGTATTTATGGAGCTTCCTGTAGCCGGGAGCAAGGTAATCTTCAAGAGCTGCTTTTGCGGTAGTCACTAGCTTATCTTTTTCGGCGTCTGCAATATCCAGCGCTACTACTTTTTGTCTAAAATCAGCCAGTATGGTGCTATCTGCACCTTCGCTAAAAGGTATGCCGGTCATAATATTTTCTATGGATTTCAGGGCTAAGGGAAAGACAAATTTAGGCGGCAATATTCCCTTACTATCGCGAATTCTAATTTCAGTAACCAGTTGATCTAAGAGCGTAGATGAATTGACGATCCTCTGGATATACGCCTGAGCTTCTTCGACATTAGCGATGAGATGCTGATTGATTAAAAATGAAGGGATCTTACTGTGGGCGCCCCGCATTTGATTAACTGGATAACTGTGGTATCGCCATTTGTCTCCTTCTATTTGCAGAGTAGCCTGTTGGATAAACATCTTTACACTTAGTTTGGTGGCGTCATCAACATGGGTTAAATCAAGCATGCTGACCTTTTTCAGATGTTCACGAGTCATTTCCATACTGGCATCTCTGGCTTTATCAGAAATGTCGTCCCATTCCCCGTATCGTTCACGCTTCCCCAAATAGGTTAGAAATTCGGGGCTTTGTTGTAATTCCTCCATAAATAGTTCGTCAAGGAATTCGATAACCGCTCTAGAATCCATTTTTACAGACGTATCCGGCGTCTTTTCGCAGCCATTGATTAACAGCACGCATATGAGTGTTAAGAGTGGAATCAATATCTTTTTCATTGTGTGGCCCTTTTAGGTTCCATTATTTGCAGCCAAAGTCGGTTGCCTACTATCCCTATTTGCTAATTACATTGATGTTCGGCACATCAATATTAGACTAGATACTGATGTGGTTACAGTCGATGTCCGTGTTACTATAAGGGCTCCTAAGGGGCGGTTAATCTTTGTTAACCTGAGAGGCACCCTTTGAACCTGATCCGGATTATGCCGGCGTAGGAATAGGATGCGTTTTACCGCCTTTACTCCGTCTTTTGATTCCGGGTCTCCTTAACTACTGTTACTGAGGCTCTTATGTATTTCTACCGTACAACGCGTAACAAAACTGACGCCAACTATATTGGCACTTTAGTTAAAAATCTATCCCTTATTATCTTGATCTGCGGGTCACCTTTGGCTGTGGCTGATAAGGAGATTGAAGAGGTTATAGTCACCTCAGATTTTCGTGATGCAACTTTACTAGATACTGCAGCTAGCATAACCATTTTCGATGATTCAATAATCAAAAACCGTCAGGCCAAGCATCTAGAAGAGCTGTTAAATTTGGCACCCAATGTAAACTTTTCAAGCGGCGCATCAAGAGGACGGTTTATCCAAATTCGCGGTATTGGTGAACGCAGTCAGTTCATTGAACCCCTCAATCCCTCAGTAGGCATATTGGTGGATGGTATCGATTTCACCGGTATTGCTGGCGCAGCAACCACAATGGATATCAAGCAAGTTGAAATACTGCGCGGACCACAGGGAACACTTTATGGTGCTAATGCACTAGCAGGTCTGATCAATCTTGGCTCTAATCAGCCAACTGAAAGCACTCAAGGTAATCTATCACTGGCCGCTGGAAGCCACAATACGAGGACGGTGGCAGGCGCGCTGGGCGGTTCTGTAAATAAGGATATGAATTATCGAGTGGCGGCGCAAAGTCACACCAGTGACGGTTATATCACCAATGATTTTTTAAAAAGAAGTGACACTGATAACATTGATGAGCTCAGCTTACGGGCAATTTTTGATTGGCAGGCAAGTGAAGATCTTGATCTTAAGTTAACTATGTTTCGTGTTGATGCGGATAATGGGTATGACGGATTCTCTCTCGACAATACTCGTAATACCCTGTCGGATAAACCAGGCCATGATCGCCAAGAGTCCTCTGCATTTGCACTGCAAAGTAACTGGCAGGTAAATGAACAATTTGATCTGCTTAGTTTGATTAGCTTTGCAGATAGTGACCTTGAGTATGGTTATGACGAAGACTGGGCCTTTCCTGCAATATGTGCTGGCCAAAAGTGTGATGGTTGGGAATACAATTCAGAAGATAATTATCTGCGTGATCGTGATAATGGTGCCCTTGATGTTAAGTTAGTCTCTAAACAATCCGCACTTTTATTGGGTAAAAATACGGATTGGGTGATCGGTATTTATTCTCGGAAGCAGGACGAGCAACTTTTACGTCAATACACATATAACCCAGGAGACTTCAGCAGCAGTTTTGACTCTAGAAATCGAGCTATTTATGGTCAATTTGCTATTGATATTGCCCCTGATTGGAACCTTGTTGCTGGCTTTCGGATGGAGAACCGTAAAGCAATATATAGCGATAGTGATGGCGTAGATCATAGTGTCGATGAGAATTCGTGGGGTGGGCGTATAGCCCTGCAGTACAGGTTTGATGAGCATGGGATGATTTACGGGTTAGTATCTCGAGGCTACAAAGCGGGCGGCGTTAATAGTGATTCTTCATTGTCCGCACAGGACCGTGAATTTGATACAGAGCTTATGTATAACGTTGAGACGGGTGTCAAAGGACATTGGCTTGAGCAGAGGTTGCAGCTCCAGGTCTCAGCCTTTTACCAAAAGAGGAAAGATATTCAGATCAAACAGTCTCTTGTTCAGTCCAGAGACGATAGTAATGCGAGTGATTTCACTGATTATTTTGGTAATTCGGCCAAAGGTAGTAATTACGGATTGGAAATCGAACTCAACTGGCTAGCGACTGAAGTGCTATCGGTCTTTGGCTCTCTCGGCTTTTTGGATACTACCTATGATACGCCTCTCTCTGTGACATTAAATAGTCGCGACCAAGCTCAAGCACCACGTTATCAATTTGCTATAGGCAGCAGCCTACAGGTTAGCGAAAATCTAATCTGGACGCTTGATGTTGAAGGAAAGGATAAATTCTATCTGTCCTCTAGTCACGATGAGGTATCCCAGTCCTATGAGCTATTAAATACGAATCTGACTTATAAGGTGGATGACTGGTCTATTTCTGTTTGGGGCCGTAATTTGACGGATGAGGATGTTATCGTTCGCGGATTTGGAGGATTTGGAAACGATCCTCGGAAATACTATGCTACTGAACCATATTATCAATTTGGTGAGCCGCGGACCTTTGGTGTTAGTGGGCAATACAATTTTTAATTCTCACCGATTAATACGAGGTAAGTGTGATGCAAGTTACTATTGATATTAGTATGTACCCCAATCGGGAGGAATTTATTCCTCCCATTGATGGCTTCATTGAAAAGGTTAATCGCTTTGAACATCTTAAAATTACTACCTTCCCCACCAGTACTGTGGTCCAAGGTGAGTATGAGCATGCGATGAAGGCCGTGCAGGATACTATTTCCGCCTGTCATCATGAATATAATATGGCAGTGTATGTAGCTAAAATTATTCCCGGCTACGAGGCACTGTAAGTGGGTTTAGATTGGGTTAATCTCGAAACATTGGCGGTGGCTTTAGGTGTCGCTTATCTTGTCCTTGCGATGCGTGAAAACAGCCTCTGTTGGTACTGTGCTTTTTTTAGTACTGCACTCTATGTGTGGATATTTGGCGATGTTAGCCTGTACATGGAGTCGGCGCTTAATGTGTACTACATGGGGATGGCCATTTATGGTTGGTTCCAATGGCAGCGAGGCGGGATTAATCATGAAGGGTTAGAGATTATTCGCTGGACTGCCAAACAACATGGTTTGGCTATTTCTGCAATAGTACTTGCGGCCTTAGTATCAGGTTACTTATTATCAATAGGCACTGATGCACGGTTGCCTTATCTGGACTCCTTAACTACTTGGGGCAGTATTCTGACAACTGTGATGGTAGCGCGTAAGGTATTAGAAAATTGGTTGTACTGGATTGTGATTAATAGTATTTCGATTTATCTGTATCTCGACCGGGGCCTAGAGCAAACAGCGTCAATGTTTATGCTGTATTTGGTGTTAGCGATATTGGGTTATTATGCTTGGAGGAAAAAACATGCTGGCCAGAACAGAGACATTGCTGCATAAGACGCTAGCGCATTGGCGTGAGTGGTCAATTGTCAGCGAGAATGTACCTGTAAAGCAGCCTCAGGTCATTGCGCAGCTAACTGGAGGATTGACCAATCAGTCCTTTTTGGTCGGTAGGGGCGATTTTAAGGCTGTTGTGAGGGTTAACTCATTAGATTCTGATTCTTTTGCTATTGATAGAGATCGCGAAACTCTGTTTTTGAATCTACTACAGTCAACTGGTTGTGTGCCTAGGCTTCTCCATGCCGATTCAGATACTCAGGTAACACAATTTCTCGAGGGCCGTTATTTAACCAATAATGATTTAGCTAATCCTTCTCTTCGAAAGCAAGTGGAAGACAACCTTAACCTAATTCAGGCGATAAGACTGGGCAACAGACCGAAAAGAAACTACTTAGAATATAGTCGCTCATATAGTGATCAGCTTAGTGATTTTATGGATTTAGACACTATAGAGATAGCAGCTAAAACCATAGATGAAGCGGACTGGCAACCTGTCATCAGTCATCATGATTTATTATTTGAGAATGTCCTCTATAACGAACAGGGGATCTATTTTATTGACTGGGAATATGCTGATCTTGGACATCCTGCGATGGATTACCTAAGGCTTTTCGGTCCTGATTATTGCACTGACAGATATGGTAGAGCTATTATCCAGACTCTTGTAATCCTGGAAAATGGACTAACATCACTTTGGCGTGCGGTTAATGGCAAGAACAGGAATCGAGCGATCACAGATAGGTACAATAGATGACAAAAGAACTTAATAATTTGACGCCAGAAGAGCAGTATGTGATCCAAGAGAAAGGGACAGAGCGACCATTTGTAGGCGAGTATACTGATTGTTTTGATGGTGGACTGTATATTTGTAAACAATGCGATATGCCTCTTTATCGGTCAGAACACAAATTTCCATCTCACTGTGGCTGGCCCAGTTTTGATGATGAAATTAATGGGTCAGTGAGGCGTGAAGCTGATGCTGATGGCCGACGAATCGAGATACTTTGCGCCAACTGTGACGGCCATCTTGGACATATATTTACTGGTGAGGGTTACACCGATAAAAATATTCGCCACTGCGTAAACAGCATATCAATGAGGTTTATTTCGAGTGATTAATGCTTAATTAAGCGGCTAGTCACGAAAGTTTTTAAACTGAAATGGCTGGCCTAGATCGGCTTCTCGAACTGAAGCCATCACAGCCTGCAAGTCGTCGCGTTTTTTCCCCGTCACTCTAACCTCGTCGCCTTGCACTTGGGCCTGGACTTTAAGCTTCTTATCTTTGATTAGTTTAACAATCTTTTTCGCGACATCTGCGGCGATACCCTGCTTAAAGGTGACATTAAGTGAAAATATTTTGCCGCTATGCAAGGCCTCATCATCATATTCGATGACCGTGGGATCAATTTTTCGCTTAACTAGCTGAGTTGCAAAAATATCGAGCAATTGCTGACATTGAAAGTCCGCTTCGGCTTTTAAGGTCACGACTTCGTTAGCGAAGGTGATGCTTGCATCAACACCACGAAAATCGAAGCGGGTGGTTAACTCTCTCGCGGCATTTTGAGTTGCGTTAAGGATTTCAGCGTTGTCGATTTCCGAAACAATATCTAAACTAGGCATATTATGACCTTTGAATAATAATTTAAGGTATTATTTTAAACCAAATATCATCGGTCAACCTACCTAAATGAACAATCAGTGTATCTGTGGCAAAAATATACCTTTCTTGCAATGTTGTGAGCCGTACTTAACAGGCAAAGCAGTTGCTTCAATGCCGGAAGAGCTTATGCGGTCACGCTATAGTGCTTATGCTTTGGGAGGCTATGGTGAATATCTGCTGAAGACCTGGTTTCCGCCAATGGCCGCAGGTTTGACCGCTATTGAACTATCAAAACATACCCAAGAGTGGCTGTCGCTTGAGGTCCTCGGATCAGGTGCTAAGGGCACTAAAGGCTGGGTGGAATTTAAGGCGACTTATCAGATTAATGGTGTGACTTCTGTCATGTATGAAAGATCTATATTTAGCTTAATAGACGAACGGTGGCTTTATGTGGGCGGAGAGATTAAGTAGACTTTGCGTTCAAGACGTTTTTGCCTTTTAAAGTTAGGAGCAATTTATCCATGGATTTAGGTTTAGTTGATGCGGAGCTTATTCCCACCTTAGAGGCTATACCAGAATTTGATATTTGGGCAGATTTAAGTGTTACACGCCTATTATCTTTGCAGCGGAATACTCATCTGGCGTCAATGCTGCCACCCATTGATAGTGTTGGAACAGCAGATTATGTTGTTCCTCAGTCAGGCGATGAGGGAGTTCCCGTGAGAGTTTACGGACCGAAGGACCAGGCTGATGTGCTGCCGGCCTTACTTTGGATTCATGGCGGCGGATACTGCTTTGGTAGCCTGATGGGCGATGATTATTCTGTAAAGAGAATGGTAGAGGAAATTGGTTGTGTCGTCATATCAGTAGACTATCGATTAGCGCCTGAATGTCCTTTCCCTGAGCCTCTAAATGACTGTTATTCAGCTCTAGTATGGGTTTTTGATAATGCAGAAATGCTAAAGGTTGATCCTTCTCGAATAGCCATCGGAGGAATTAGTGCGGGAGGTGGTTTAGCCGCAGGACTCGCACTCTTGGCACGAGATAGAGCCGAAGTATCAGTGGTCTTTCAGGCGCTACTTTGCCCGATGATTGATAATAACAGTATCTCAGAATCCAGTTATAGTGTTTCGGATGGACGTATTTGGAATCGCCGTTCAAATCTTGAAGGCTGGATGCATTATCTTGGTAGAAAGAAGACATCAGAGCAAGAACCTTACGTAGCATCTAAGTATGCCGCTCCAAGTCACGCTGGTGATTTACACGGCTTGCCACCTGTTTATATTGGAGTGGGTTCAGTGGACCTATTTCTTGATGAGAACCGTGATTATGCGGAGCGTCTCAATGGATCAGGAGTGGCTACTCAACTGGAAGTATTTCGCGGTGGATATCATGGGTTTGAGTTTATGGTGCCAAATGCCAAGATCTCTAGGTTAGCAAGAGATACGCACTACCGCGCTATTAAAAGAGCCCTGTTCGGGTAATCGATTAGTCAGACTCTGCAGCAGGGGCTACCATGCGACCAAACATGATGCCGATTTCAAATAGTAACCACATGGGTATGGCTAGCAAGGTCTGGGAAATAATGTCTGGGGGTGTTAGCAGCATTCCAAGTATAAAACAGAATACGAATACGTAAGGCCGTTTTTTAGCCAGTTTATTCGGATCAACAGCGCCCATCCAAGACAGTATTACTACCGCAATAGGTATTTCAAAACTGATGCCAAAAGCAAAAAACAGCTTAAGGACAAAGTCCAAATAACTACGGATATCCGGCATGATACTAACTCCTTCGGGAGCAATGCTGGAAAAGAACATGAATACCAATGGAAATACCACGTAGTACGCAAAAGCCATACCACCATAAAAAAGCAACACACTGGAAAAAAACAATGGTAAAACGACTTTCTTTTCTCTTTTATACAGGCCTGGCGCTAAAAATGCCCAAGCTTGATAGAGGATATAGGGCATAGCCGCAAACATAGATAGTACTAGTGTTAGCTTGAAGGGCGTTAAAAAAGGGGAGGCCACTTCGGTTGCAATCATGCTTAAGTTATCAGGCAGGTAGGCCCGAATAGGCTTTGAGACATAGAGATAAAGCTCGTTACTAAAAGAAAACAAACCCGCAAAAATAATCAGCACAGAGATAAAGCAACGTAGTACTCGATCCCTGAACTCGATTAAATGAGACATGAACGGCTGACTGGACAAGGCTTCTTTGTCAGTCATTTTTACTCTCAGTGCGGTTAATTTTAGTTATATCCTCGGATAGACCAGCAAGCTCATCTTTAATTTCTGTCTGGTTAATGTCAGTCACATCCTTTGCTAGGCCAGTCAGTTCATCTTTAGACTTTTCTAAGTCGCGCATGATTTTTTCGTTACGCAGCTGTCGACGAATCTCGTCGACACCAACTTCGTCTTCTATTTCTGAACGAGCACTGGAGATAAATTGACGTAACCGACCCAGCCATAAAGTTATGGTCCTTACAGTTTCTGGGAGTCGCTCAGGCCCCATGATGATAAGGCTAATCATAGCTACGACCATAATTTCAGAGAAGCCAATATCAAACATAGGCGTAAATCAGCACTTTTTTAAATGAATTATTTAGTCTTTTTGATCAGAGGGTTCAGTATGTTCTTCAGACTTTTCCACTGAGTCAGTATCCGCGGAGTCTTCAGTATCAGTGGACACTGAGTCTTTAAATCCTTTCACTGCGCCACCGATGTCAGAGCCGATATTACGTAATTTCTTCGTACCAAAAATCAGTGCCACTATGACTAAAATGATTAGTAATTCTTGCCATCCAAAACCCATCACGTATCTCCTGTTCTATTTGTGTTTAGTGCGTTGAGCCTTTTCTTCAAGGCCGGATAAGTCAAATCTTCGTTGTAGTTCAGTTATAACAGATTCTGCATTCTCGCCCAAGTTAGATAGCATCACCAAGGAGTGAAACCATAAATCAGCCGTTTCGTAGATTAATTGTTCATTGTTACCACTCTGCGCGGCATCTTTGGCGGCCAATATAGTTTCTGTTGATTCCTCACCCACTTTTTTGAGGATTTCATTAAGCCCCCCTTTGTGTAAACTGGCCACATAAGAGCTTTCAGCAGACGCATTTTTGCGCTGCTCTATCACTTGGGACAACGTATTTAAGACCGAATCACTCATTAATAAATATCCTTTGGATCTTTAATTACTTTATCGACTATTTGCCACTGGCCATCGCGCAGTACGCGATAAAAGCAAGATGCTCTGCCTGTATGACAGGCTAGGCCACCAATTTGGTTAACCTTGAGTATAATTACATCGTTATCACAGTCCAATCGCAGCTCTAGTAATTGCTGCTCGTGACCTGACTGTTCTCCTTTTCGCCATAATTTCTGACGTGAACGAGACCAATAAACAGCCCTGTTTTCTTCAACAGTGAGTTCTAAGGCCTCGCGGTTCATCCACGCGACCATCAGTATGAGCCCTGTATCGGCGTCTTGTGCGATAGCGGGTATCAATCCATCGCTGTTCCAACCGATGTCGTCAATGTAACTCATTGAATAGTACCAATTACTAAAAAGGAATGAGGCTCTAATTATGGCAGTTGTTGGGCGTGAACTAAAGCGGCAACTAGCGCAGAGCTAGAATGACGAGCCCGACACCTGCAAGAATACCACTGACAGTTGATAGATGGGTAAGAGATCCAGCCCATAGGGGTAACGCAAGTCCTGCGGCAGCAGCAATGGCAGCAATACCGATGATAGTCAAATATCTAGTGCGCCCAGATGACGTTTTAACCAGATCTGGACTGTCATGTGCAGGCTGAGCATTGTTCGTCTGGGCTGCCTTGAGAGCTTGAAATATCATCGGTGGTATTTCAGGAAGATGCTCTAACCAATCGGGCACATAACGTTGGAGCTGTTTAAATATACTTTTGGGTGAATAACGATCTTTTAACCATTTTTCTAAATAGGGTTGTGCTGTTTGCCAAAGATCAAGTTCAGGGTAAAGCTGGCGACCGAGCCCCTCGATGTTGAGCAACGTTTTTTGCAATAAAACCAATGAAGGTTGGACTTCCATATCAAAGCGTCGTGCAGTAGCAAATAGGTCTATAAGCATGTGACCGAGAGAGATTTCGCTCAGTGGCCGCTGAAAGATAGGCTCGCAGACAGATCGTATCGCACCGGTAAATTCGTTTATTGGGGTATTTTTGGGCACCCATCCGGAACGAATATGCAATTCGGCCACTAACCGATAGTCCCGTTGAAACATAGCGAGTAGATTTCGCGCCATATAAAACTGGTCTTCGCTGGAGAGCGAGCCCATGATCGCACAGTCTACGGCAATGTAACTGGGTGAAGTCGGATCGGCCACATCGACAAAAATATTACCCGGATGCATGTCTGCATGAAAAAAATTATGCTCGAAAACCTGAGTAAAAAATATTTCTACACCACGCTCAGCAAGCAGCTTGAAATCAACCCCAGATGCCTGTAATTGTGCTATATCTGTCACAGGAATACCTTGAATTCTCTCCATGACAAGCACATCTTTGTTGGAGTAAGGCCAGTGTATTTCTGGTACGTGCAACAACGGGGAGTTGGTGAAGTTATGACGTAAAAGGGAAGCATTGGCACCTTCAGACTGCAGATTCAATTCTCCAATAATGACTGATTCATAGTCTTTGACCACCTCTAGTGGGTGAAGCCTTGGTCCATCCACACTGTATTTCAGTACTAACCGAGCCAAGGTATAGAGTAGGGCCAAATCTTTTCTAATCGTTTTCTCAATACCTGGGCGAACGGCTTTGATCACTACTCTTTGTCCATCTTTTAAAACGGCACCATGTACCTGTGCCACGGACGCTGAGGCTAAGGGATCTTTTTCAAAACTGTCAAAAAGGTCTTCTACTTGGCCACCTAGAGCAATTTCAATGTTTTTCTTAAAAAGGGTAGATGAAAATGGCGGTACATTATCTTGGAGGATGGATAATTCCTCACTGATATCTTCAGGCACCAAGTCTGGTCTTGTGGAGAGTAATTGACCAAATTTGACAAAAATGGGACCTAGCTCTTCCAGTGCCTGTCGTAATCGCTCGCCGCGAGTTCCCTTAGCGTTCCCAAAAAGGACGGCTGGAGATAGTAAAAGACGGGCCCCCAACGGTAATTGTTGTTTGTCCAATAGCTGATCTAGGCGGTATTTGCCCACGACTTTAATGATTTTTCCGAGACGTCGCAGGCGCATTACGAGGCGACCTTTGCTTCGATGTGTTGATCTAGTTTTAACTGAAATTTTTTCACTCTGGCTGTTAAACGATCGACGTCTGATGACAGACGTCTAATTTGTGGGCCTATGGTCTCAAATTCGTTCTTACTGGGTGTTAACTTGAACTCTTCCTGCGCTACCTCAACTATAGCCGAGGTAGCTCTGGCTGTAGCTTCCGTTTTGAATGCGGCGGAGTTACGCACAGTTTTGGCGAACAGATGAGCGGGTAAGTCTCCAATGATCTGAGCCAGAGCTCCTTCCCAATCAATATCTAGATTGCCAATAATCTTATTTAATTGATTTAGAGTGTCTAAATTACCACTAACCTTGACTCCCGTTCCCGAAAAAGACATCGATTCTTTGGAACTCAATGCCACGCCCACCATAGATACTAAGGTTCCTTCAACGGTTACAGCGTTATCTTCTTGTCGCTCACTGTGGAGTTTGACGCCCTGATCTGCAGGTTCTATTGATATTGAGATCGGAGGCATTGTGCTATCTATGCGTATAATTTGGCCGTTCATCTGGGTCAGAGCCTTTGCGGATATAGGATCGTATTCCAAGGCGCTATTAATTAGACGCTCGACACCTTCTAGAGCCGTTTTCTGTATGACTGTCAACATGACTAAGGTTTCACTCCACGATGCAGGGCGACTACACCGCCGGTCATATTATGAAAGTCAGTATTAGCAAATCCAACGTCATCCATCATACCCATGAGAGTTTGTTGATCTGGATGCATTCTTATAGATTCAGCTAGATATTGGTAGCTCTCTGCATCATCGGCAAATAATTTGCCAAGCTTAGGTAGTATGCTAAAGGAATAGGTGTCATAGATTTTAGATAGCACCGGGTTTCCGGGCTTTGAGAATTCGAGTACCAGCAGTCGGCCGCCTGGTTTTAAAACACGCAACATGGACTTCAGCGCCAGCTCTTTATCGGTCACATTACGCAGCCCAAAGGCGATGGTAATAACATCAAAAGTGTTATCTGGGAAAGGTAGATGTTGAGCATCGGACTGAGAAAATTTAACATTGTCTACGACGCCTAGATCCATCAGTCGATCTCGCCCAACTTTAAGCATAGATTCGTTGATATCAGCTAAGACTACATAGCCATCCTTGCCGACTATTCGAGAAAATTTAGCGGCAAGGTCTCCGGTGCCGCCAGCGATATCCAATACCTTGTTACCGGAGCGTACCCCTGACATCTCGATAGTCATCCGCTTCCACAGTCGATGCACGCCAGCGGACATGAGATCATTCATCAGATCATAGTTGTTAGCGACGGAGTGAAAAACGTCAGCAACTTTGCCTGCCTTTTCTTCAACGTTGACAGTTTTGTAGCCAAAATGCGTTGTTTTTTGATCCATGACATTTAGAGTCTAAATTTGCTGGGCGAGTATTGTAGCTTTAGTTGCGGTGTTTGGGTATTCGGCAGGTTATAAAATAAGTGAGATGCCTGTCGTCGGTAATAGTTGGGTCTGCCCAATAAGCCGCTGAGGGTCATGGGCTCTAACTGGAGAATCGTACGACTTGAGTTTCTGGGTCACGAGACTCACCCGCCTCATGGAGGCGGCCGAGATAGCCAATCCAGTTATCAGTATAGTGTTCACCCAACTCAAAAAGGTAATCCCAAGAGAAGATTCCCGAATCGTGGCCGTCGTCAAAGGTAATTTGAATGGCATAGTTGCCAGCCTTTTCTATGGATTGGATGAGTACATTGAGCTTTCCAAACTGCAAAACCTCTTGGCCTCTTCCGTGGCCACGAACCTCAGCACTTGGGGAGAAGACTCTCAGGTATTCAGCGGGGAGCTTATGTTGGCCATCAGATCCATACTCCAATTTGATAGCATCTTTGGCCTCGGTCACCTGAACTCGGGTTGGCGTTGGCATGGCTAAGTACTCTCTATGACTTCATTTGATTACAAAATGAAGCGGGTTAAATCTTCGTCACTGGCAAGTTCACCCAGATGCTTCTCAACAAATGCACTATCGATTGTGATTGACTCACCTTTTGCGCCTAGGTCTGAGGCGTCGAAAGAAATTTCCTCAAGTAATCGTTCTAAAATTGTGTGTAAACGTCTTGCACCAATATTTTCGGTACCTTCGTTAACCTCAAAAGCGATTTCAGCAATCCGCTTGATGCCTTCTTTGGCGAACTTAATAGAGAGTCCTTCAGTTGACATCAGTTCGACATATTGCTTTGTTAGCGACGCCTTGGGTTCGGTTAAAATACGCTCAAGATCTCTTATTTTGAGAGCGTTAAGTTCAACTCGAATGGGCAAGCGACCTTGGAGCTCTGGAATAAGATCCGATGGCTTAGAAAGATGAAAGGCGCCCGAGGCAATAAACAAGATATGGTCAGTCTTAATCATTCCGAATTTGGTCGATACTGTACAACCTTCAATTAATGGCAGCAGATCCCTTTGAACGCCTTCACGCGACACATCGGCTCCCGTAGTTTCACCGCGACGGCAGACCTTGTCGATTTCATCAAGAAATACGATGCCATTTTGTTCGGCAGCCTCGACAGCGATTGTTTTTATATCTTCTTCATTGATTAATTTTGCTGCTTCTTCTTCTTTCAGGTGCTTTAACGCATCGGCCACAGTGATCTTACGGCTAGCAGTTTTTCCCTTGCCCATAGAGCTGAACATGTTCTGTAACTGGGATGTCATTTCTTCCATACCGGGAGGTGCCATAATTTCAACGCCAACGGGGGCCTGACTTATCTCAATCTCAATTTCCTTATCATCCAAAGCACCCTCACGTAGTTTTTTACGGAATACCTGGCGTGTAGTAGAGCCGGTTTCTTCCTTGCCTTCTGAGTCTCTTGCTGGTGGGAGCAGGGCATCCAGCACTCTTTCTTCAGCGGCATCCATAGCACGCTGTTCTACTTTAGCCATCTCGCTTTCACGACATTGTTTAACCGAGGTTTCAACCAGATCCCTGATAATTGATTCGACGTCCTTTCCTACATACCCAACCTCAGTAAATTTAGTAGCTTCGACCTTAACAAAAGGTGCATGTGCAAGCCGAGCTAGACGACGAGCAATTTCTGTTTTTCCGACTCCGGTGGGGCCAATCATAAGGATATTTTTTGGCGTAACTTCGTTGCGCATCTCGTCATCAAGTTGCGATCGACGCCAACGATTACGTAGAGCTATGGCGACGGCTCGTTTTGCATTATCCTGACCAATAATATGACGATTGAGCTCATGTACAATTTCACGGGGAGTCATTTGAGACATAATAAATCCTAATTAAACCTTAGAGTCTAACTCTTCAATAGTTCTGTTGTGGTTTGTGTAGATGCAAATGTCACCAGCGATTTTTAAGCCTTGCTCAACAATCGTTCTTGCGTCTAATTCGGTATTATCTAGCAGAGCGCGAGCAGCGGATTGAGCAAATGGTCCACCCGAGCCGATAGCAATAAGATCATCTTCCGGTTGAATGACGTCGCCATTGCCGGTGATGATGAGTGATGCCTCGCTGTCTGCGACGGCTAAAAGAGCTTCTAATTTGCGTAGCATGCGATCGGTGCGCCAATCTTTGGCAAGTTCTACGGCAGCGCGAGTCAAATTACCTTGATGTTGATCTAATTTGGCTTCAAATCGCTCAAATAGAGTGAATGCATCAGCAGTACCGCCGGCAAAGCCAGCAATGACTTGATCATTATGCAGGCGCCGTACTTTACGCGCATTGCCTTTCATTATGGTGTTGCCTAGACTAACTTGACCATCACCGCCGATCACGACTTTTCCGTTGCGCCTCACAGAGAGGATGGTTGTTCCACGATACTGTTCCAAAGCTAAACTCCTTTGATGGTTAACCTATCAGATGGGGCCTGCGTCTAAAATATCAATGGGCGACCTTAAAAAAGTCTACAGCATTAAAGATGTCCTTCTAGACGAAGATCTTCCAAACAGGCGACTATGCTATCACGCAGGATATCAACGATAAAATCGACTTGTTCACGATTAATAATTAGTGGCGGTGACATTACATTCAAATTAATAATCGGACGGACGATTAACCCCCGGCTATCCGCCTGGTTAGACACCCATTTGCCAATATCTAGTTCTTCAGAGAACAGCTCTTTGTTATCCTTGTTTTTAACAAACTCTACACACGCCATTAAACCAATACCTCGTACATCCCCGACAATCTGCAGGTCACTCAGCGTTTTAAGACGCTGTTGAAAATAGGGTTCGATGTCTCGAACATGCTTCAATAGCTCTTCTCGTTCGATTATTTCTATATTTTTCAGGGCGGCGGCACAGGCAACGGGGTGGCCTGAGTAGGTATAGCCATGGGTAAAGCATCGACCGTGACCTGGTTCGCTGATTACGTTATGGATACTGCTTGAATAAATGGTTGCTCCCAGTGGTTGATATCCTGAGGTAAGACCCTTCGCTGAGCAGATAATATCAGGCTGGAAATCAAAAACCTCTTTGGACGCAAACCAATGGCCAAGTCGACCAAAGGCGGTTACAACTTCGTCTGAAACATAGAGCACATCATATTTCTGGCAAATTTCCCATGTTCCGCGGTGATAACCTTTAGGTGGAATGATCACGCCTCCGGCACCAAAAACCGGTTCGGCAAAAAACGCGGCAACCTTATCCGGCCCAACTTCTTTTATTTTAGCTTCAAGCTCATCAAGTTTAGCAGCGAGAAAGTCAGCTTCGCTGATGCCTTCGTCTGCGCGATAAAAATTAGGGCAAGAAATGTGGTGAATAGTGTCCTGAATATAGTCAAATTCAGGGGGATGATCACCCGGTTTTCCGCCAATGGACATAGATGCATAGGTTGTCCCATGATAAGAATTGACACGCGAAATAATATGCTTTTTATCATGTTTGCCGCGGCAGTTCTGATAAAAATGGATCAAGCGATAGGCAGTATCAATAGCGGTTGAACCACCACATGAAAGCGCAACGTGATTTAGATCGCCTGGGGCTAACTCGGCCAACTTAGCACTCAATTGCGCTGCAGGAATATTAGTCATATCAACAAAGGGGCTGGCGTAGGCCATCTGGCGGACTTGATCGGCAATGGCATCGGCCATTTCTTCGCGGCCCAATCCTATATTAGTGCACCATAACCCGCCAACAGCATCTAAATATTTACGGCCATCGCTATCATAAATATAGGCATCTCGCGCTGCCGCAATGGGCAGAGCGCCTTCCTCAGAAAACACATCAAACACTTGGAACGGATGTAGAAAATGCTCTTTGTCTTGACGGTTAATCGTTGTTGTATCAAACCGCTCAAAATACGTTTTGTCATCTATATTCATGGTAAACCTGCAGTTGGGTGACGTTATACCGCTAAGGATAACGACTTAAGCCCAACAATCCTTATACCCCCTTCAGGGAGGATCACGCATGGATTTTTGATGGCAAAAGAACTTTAAATTGACTGTAAATGAGCCCTATGTTGACGTTATTTGACTCACCTAAGGAATCAATTCTGAACTATAATTTTGCCTTAAGTTGAAATAGAGTCGGAAGGTAAAGCGATATTTTTGTTATTCACTTTTTGTAAGACTATTTTAACTACTGGGCTAACAGAGCGGATAAAAGGCATGACCGATATTGTAGCGTTGAATAAAATTGCTAGTCAAAAGGCCAAGAGTTATTACTGTGGCGTGGCGTGGCCCACAGTGTTAATTTGCCTGGCGACATTCGCCTGTTATTGGTCACTTCCTTACTTGGTGATGTTTTCTGGGTTTACACTGTGGCTGGCTATTCCAGTAATGGTAGCGCTCACCTATGCTGCCTATACGGTATTACACGAGTCTGTGCATGGCAGTATCAACGGCAATAACAAGTCAATGAAAGGGCTAAACGATGGGTTAGGGTATCTTGCCGGTACCATCCTAGCAATTCCTCTGACAGCCCACCGCATTGAACATCTCACGCATCATGCAATGACAAATCATGCTGAAAAAGACCCTGACGGCTATTCTGCGAATATCGTTAGCTCCCCTTTAGGTATGCTCCAATCTGCATGGAAAGCTATAGCGATCCAATATCAACTATATTCTCGTCTTCATTGGCCTAAGGCCTCGCGGGCGGTGAAGGCAACGTTTGTGATTGAGATTGTTTTTATCATTGCCTTGAGGGTCCTGCCATTTTTCGTACTCTGGCAGTCAGGCGATCCTGAATTAATAGCAGGTTGGTGGCGAGTCCTCGCGCTATTTGTGGTTGCGGGATTACTAGGCACGATAGCCTTAGTCTATCTTTTTGCGTATATCGTTCATAGACCTCATGACGTCACTGGACGGTACGCCGATACATCTACAATAGTGATCCCCAGGCCTTTCTCTACAGTAGCAACGGTACTGTGGGGCTACCAAAACTACCACTCTATCCATCACCTTTTTCCAAGGGTTCCGTTTTACCGGTATCGTCGTCTATTTCATGACATTGCCGACACGATGGATGCGATGAAGGCCCCGGTGTATCGTTTGACTTGGCGAGGGCTGAAATCGATAAAAGCGATGGATGCGTAACCTGTATAGCTCTGTATTTAAAAAAGCTTATTTTTGAGTCCGCAAATAACCATTTTTTCTGACATTTCGTTCTACTTGATCAGGGCCTATTGTCCATTTTGGTGATATTTTCAAGCCAGCTTCTCTAAGCGCATAGGCTGTCCAGTTATTACAGGTATTTAAAATACTATAGGTGCCATTAGCGCTAAAAAATAGCTCTCCATTTGCTTTTTTGCGAACGACAGTCAAATCATCTGATTCATCAAACTGAAAATACCGACTAATAAATAGTAAGGTAGCGTCCATGGCTGCCTTGGGTAAAGGGATAGCATATATACGCGTCCGCTGGGGAAAATCATTGGTGAGGTCTCTGATGCTGCGCACGCCTATGATTGCCTTAGTCGGCATAAACAGCGCCCGAAAACCCAATAGCTTAGTCTGCTTTGCAGACCCATAGTAACCAAAGTCGCCCCAGCCAAGCTGCAACCACGGTTCGTCCAAAAAGTACTTTGATAGCTGAGGCACTAAGGTCTTCAACCTTTGACTTGGCAAAATCAAATGGGTGTGTAAGCCATTGTTTGTAAAG
This sequence comes from Porticoccaceae bacterium, assembly GCA_018654575.1. Classification (GTDB taxonomy): domain Bacteria; phylum Pseudomonadota; class Gammaproteobacteria; order Pseudomonadales; family Porticoccaceae; genus HTCC2207. The sequence continues at coordinate 30,808 of JABILI010000087.1, read as the reverse complement.
TACAGAAGAGGATCAGGCATAGTTGCAGTCATAGTCGTTATTTAAGCATGAAGATTACAGGTTTTTAATGACGTCTGATAGCCTACAGTTACCCTGTGCCGTTCTACCTACACAGGGGTATAGCGACTCACTATGGTTGCCGTCTATATTATGTAGGCTTTGCAATTTACAGCCATATATTGAGACAAATAGTAGTGTTAACAGTAAAAGTAACCTTCAATTTTTTAAGATGGATATTTTTAGTGATTAGAAATAATATCGTTAAGGCAATAGCCCCTGGGTGTACTACCTTTCCAGCAAGCCTAGGTTGGAACAATAATTCGGTATAAACTGGTTCTACTTTTTATTGCAGCAAGCACATATGCTTCATACAAACAAAAATTGGACAAACTAATGACGCTTAAATTACAAGACGATAGCCTGATAGTATCCCAGGCCTTTATTAATGGTGATTGGGTCGATGCAGATAGTGATGAAACCCTAGACGTGTCAAATCCAGCCACTGGAGAGCTCATTTCTAAAGTGAGCAAATGTGGTACGGCTGAAACAAGACGTATGATTGAGGCTGCTTCTGTTGCACAGAAGTCTTGGGCTAAAACCACGGTTAAAGAAAGGGCAGCATTATTGCGTCGTTGGTTTAACCTGATTATGGAAAATCAGGAAGATTTAGCCCAGCTTCTTACGGCAGAGCAGGGTAAGCCTTTGGCAGAATCACGTGGAGAAATTGCTTACGGCGCAAACTATGTCGAGTGGTTTAGTGAGGAATCTAAACGCGTCTATGGCGACATCATTCCACAGCCTTCTAATGACAAACGAGTCATGGTCATAAAACAACCTGTTGGCGTGGTCGCCTGTATTACACCCTGGAATTTCCCCAATGCCATGCTGACACGAAAAATTGCACCAGCCATAGCGGCTGGTTGCGCAGTGGTGTGTAAGCCTGCGAACGCGACGCCTCTGTCTGCGCTAGCCTTAATGGTGTTGGCTGAGCGAGCCGGGTTCCCAGCAGGATTGGTAAACATCCTCACTGGTCGCACTGCTGATATTGGTGCTGAGATGACCAGCAATCCGCTGGTTCGCAAAGTAACCTTCACTGGTTCGACACCAGTGGGTAAGCAGCTAATGGCTGAGTGTGCTGCCACGGTTAAGCGCACTTCAATGGAGTTAGGGGGCAATGCACCGTTTATTGTTTTTGATGATGCCGATATTGATTCCGCGGTGCAGGGGGCAATGATTTCTAAGTACCGCAATGCGGGACAAACCTGTGTTTGCTCTAATCGTATTTTGGTGCAATCGTCAGTGGTTGAAGAATTCACCGCTAAATTCACCGAGGCGGCCAAGCAATTGGTTCTGGGCAATGGCGACAAAGAAGGCGTTACCGTTGGTCCATTAATCGACCAAAAAGCGGCTGTTGGCGTTTGTGAGTTTATTGACGACGCCGTTGCAAAGGGCGCCACGGTGGTGATGGGTGGGGGTATGAGTAGCCTTGGCGGTTATTTTGTTGAACCTACCATTTTGGCCAATGTATCTAGAGATATGCGGGTTTTTTCGGAGGAAATTTTTGGCCCAGTGGCGCCGATTTTTACCTTTGAGAGTGAAGATGAAGCGATCGAAATGGCCAATGACACTGAATTTGGATTGGCAGCTTATTTTTATTCCAGAGATGTGGGTCGAGTTTACCGTGTTGCGGAGCAACTTGAATACGGCATCGTTGGCATTAACGAAGGCATTATTTCAAATGAGATGGCACCTTTTGGCGGGGTTAAAGAATCCGGTAGCGGGCGAGAAGGTTCTAAGTATGGGATGGACGATTATATGGATATTAAATACATGTGTGTCGGCGGTATTGATAAATAATAAGGCATTAGGGATTAAAAATGACTCACTTAATTTACCCAACCACTAATTTCAAGGCAATCGAGCAGATTACTGTTGAGCGTGGGAAGGGTTGCTATGTTTGGGACAATCAAGGAAATAAATATCTTGAGGGCCTTGCGGGCCTCTGGTGCACCGCCTTGGGTTATGGCAATCAAGAGGTCATTGATACTGCCTCTGAGCAAATGGGTAAGCTCACATTTAGTCATATGTTTGGGGGCAAGACTCATCAGGTAGCTATTGATCTAGCTGACAAATTAGCTGAAATGATCCCCATGAAGGATCCTGTTTTGTCATTTGGAAATTCTGGCAGTGACGCTAATGACACTCATATCAAACTTTTGCGTTATTACCATGAAGCCATTGGCAAACCAGAATGTCGTAAAATTATATCGCGTGAGCGATCATACCATGGCGTAACGGTCGCAGCAGCTTCCCTTACGGGGTTGCCGGTAACTCAAAATCATTTTGATTTGCCAGTAGATGCTCTGGGAATTCTGAGAACTGACCACCCGCATTATTATCGAGGTAAGCAGGGTGACGAGTCAGAGGCAGAATTTGTTGATCGTATTGTTGGTAATCTTGAAGCCATGATAGTGCGCGAGGGGCCAGACACTATCGCTGCGTTTATTGCTGAGCCAATTACCGGTGCCAGCGGCGTTATTGTGCCACCGGCAGATTACTATCAAAAAGTCCAAGCGGTGCTGAACCGCTATAACATTATGTTTTGGGCTGACGAAGTCATCACAGGGTTTGGTCGCACAGGCAGTGATTTTGGGTGCAATACCATGGGTATCGAATCCCCCGATATGATGACTTTTGCCAAACAGCTTTCGTCTGCCTATATGCCTATTAGTGCTTCTGCGGTTCGCCGAGAAATGTATGATGCAATGATTGAGCAAACCGCTACCGCGGGGGCCTTTGGTCACGGTTATACCTATTCTGGGCACCCAGTTGCCTGCGCGGTTGCTTTAAAGGTTTTGGAGATCTATCAACGTGACAGTGTTTTCGAAAAAGCGGCGGTGACTGGCCAGTACATGCAAAAGCGACTCGCAGAATTTACTGACCACCCTTTAGTTGGTGAAGTCAGAGGCAGTGGATTGCTGGGTGCTATTGAGTTGGTTGCTAATAAAGAAACCGGCGAACCTTTTGTCGGTGGTATTGTGGGCGGTTATGCGCAGAAAATGGCTCAAGATGAAGGTCTCTTGATTCGTGCGGTAGCAGGTTCGAGCCTAGGCTTTTGTCCGCCACTCATCATTAGCGAAGCACAAATTGATGAGATGATTGGGAAAGTAGCGGTTGCACTAGATAGAACATTGGAGCATTGCACTCAGCAAGGGCTCTTAGTGTAATCTGGTTCACAGTTTTGCATTTATTTTTAGCATTTATGGCCCGTTACCTCTAATCTGACCGTAAGGATTATTAAAGGGCTAATAATGATTATCAAAATCACATCTGCGAGTGATTGCAAAGAGCATACGGTAACCGACGAGAATGTTTACCATCAGCGTCGTGATGTTATTAAGAAAATGGGATTCTTGGGTGCGGCAAGTCTACTGTCGTTACCAGCCAGCGCTGGTATTTTGGATATCTTCGGCGAAGAAGAAACACCTGACGCTTTGTTTGCGCAAAATAACCTAAGCTACGCCGCATTAAAAGGTGGCATTGGCGAGGCGTTAACGCCGGAAGCTAAAATCACCTCGCATAATAACTTTTATGAGTTTGGGGTTGAGAAACAACAACCATCAGCATTATCACAATCATTCAAGGTTGATCCTTGGCAGTTAAAAATTTCCGGTGAAGTTGAAAACCCACTGACCCTCGGTTACGAGGACCTCTATTCTTCGTTTGATCTCGAAGAGCGTATTTATCGACTGCGCTGTGTTGAAGCTTGGTCTATGGTGGTGCCCTGGATTGGTTTCTCCCTAGCCGAGCTGGTTAAAAAAGCTAAGCCTACTTCTCGCGCTAAATACCTTGCCTTTGAAACACTGTATGACCCTGTGCAGATGCCCGGTCAACGAAGTCGGCGACTGGGGGGTGGAATTGATTACCCTTATGTGGAGGGGCTGCGAATAGATGAAGCTATGAACCCTCTTGCCCTAATGAGTGTTGGACTCTATGGCAAAACGTTACCTCCTCAGAACGGAGCCCCAATACGTTTGGTAGTGCCTTGGAAATATGGATTTAAAAGTATTAAGTCGGTTGTCGGTATCAAGTTTGTTGAAAAAAAGCCGCCAACGACGTGGAACCTACTCGCAGCTAACGAGTACGGCTTTTACGCTAATGTTAACCCTGCGGTCGACCATCCTCGGTGGAGTCAAGCCAGTGAACGACGGATTACTACGGGCGGAATTTTTGCCCAAAATCGGATTCCGACCCTGCCCTTTAATGGCTACGGTGAACAGGTAGCCGATCTTTATAGCGATATGAATCTAAGAAAATACTACTAAGCCTATGGCGATTACTGTTTCTCAAAAGAGGATTCCCTACCTTAAAGTTCTAGTACATTTGGCTGCGCTCTATCCGTTACTAAATTTATATTACGGGGCCTTTACTGATCAACTCGGGGGTGATCCAGTTGAAGCCGTTATCCACTTCACCGGTATTGGCGCGCTTAATCTACTTTTGATCAGCTTGTTAATCTCGCCTATCGCCAAACGATTTAAATTAACCTTTCTCATGCATTTTAGAAGGATGATAGGTCTCTATGCCTTTACTTACGCGCTGTGTCATATGCTCAACTTCTTGTTTTTCGAAGTCCAATTTGATGTGAGATTGTTTATTGAGGAAGTGTTTGAACGACCCTACATCACTGTCGGCATGTCAGCATTTATGCTTCTCATGGCGCTAGCCATCACGTCCATTACCAAACTACGCAGGAAGATGAAAGGCAAGTGGCAAACGCTGCATAACTTTACTTATCTCATCGCGCTGTTGGTGGTGATTCATTTCTACTGGTCGGTTAAATCTGAGATTATTGAACCGTTGATTTATTTTGCCATTTACGCTGCGCTTATGGTGTTTAGGTATAAAAAATTGCGCGGCTGGAAAGAGAAACTCCTTTCACGATAATATCGCTTTAACCTAACCTACTAGTAATAGATCGTATCGCCTCGTAACTGGGTTTTAACTGCCCATACATCTTTTTATATACACCATGATATAAATCATCGTAGATCGCCTTATTCATTGCATTAGGCTCGAATAAATCACCATCATGAGTCATCTTAGTCACTGCAGTGGAAAAATCGGGGTATACGCCCATACCTACGGCGCTGGCAATGGCGGCACCTAAGGACGATGTCTCAAAAGTGTGTGGACGATAAACGGTCATACCAAAGATATCAGCGGTGATCTGCATCACCTGATCACTTTGCGAACCTCCACCTGAAACCACTAGTCTGGTTATTGGTTTTTTACTGCGTTTTTCTAGAAGTTCTTTGCCTTCGCGAAGAGCATAGGTAAGACCTTCGATCATGGCGCGATATAAATGGGCTCTGGTGTGTTCCTCATTGAAGCCAATAATCGCACCTCGTGTTTCCGGGCCATCGCCATTAGACGGCGACCAATACGGTTGTAGCATAAGGCCTTGGCAACCTGCAGGCACACTGGCAAGTAAATCATCGAATAGTGATTCTGGAGATACACCCTGATTTGCCGCTAGCTGCTCTTCTCTCAGGCCAAATTCTTTTTTAAACCAACTGACCATCCAATAGCCTCGTTGTACCATCATTTCAACATTGAACGTGTTGGGGATTACGCCAGGGTAGGCCGGATGGAAGGGGATAGCTTCAAGATATTTATCGGTTGCTATATTCAGCGTGGCTAAACTGCCATAACTAAGGCTACCCGTCTGAGAATCGATACAACCAGTACCCAAGACCTCACAGGCTTTATCTGATCCGCTCGCAATGAGTGGTAGTCCTTTGGGAATACCTGTTTGCTTGGCAGCTCCTGATGTGACCTTCCCAAGGGTAGCACCGGCAGGTAATAATTCGGGCAACATGTCGCGAGTAATCGGCAGGGCTCGCCAGGTCCAGTCTTTATCTTCAGCCCATTTCAGTTTTTTGTAGTCAAAGGGTAAAAAGCCCACAGTGCTAGCAACAGCATCAGTGTACTGACCTGTTAATTTGTAGGTGTGGAAGCCCGAGAGTAATAGAAACTTATGAACTTGTTGCCACAGTTCTGGTTGATTCTGCTCAATCCAGTTTGCCTCGGCTTGACTGTGCATTAGGTCGACAAAGGATTTTGCACGGACCAAGCTCATCAGTATCGACTCTAGCGTGCCTAATGTTGGTTTAGTATCAACTTGGCGCTGATCTAACCAGCTTATAGCTGAGCGTAATGGTTGATTGTCACTATCCATCGGAACAACGGTAGCTCTTTGGGTTGTGACTGATACTGCTGTAATTGAGTCTTTGGGAACAGGCAATTGGGGCCAAAGTGCATGACATGCCTCACAAAGTGCATTCCAGAAGTAGTCTGCATGCTGTTCTGCCCAACCAGCTTGATCCGAAAAATAAGGCTCTATCTCGATTTTACTCTTGGCGATCAGTTGACCGTTGCTATCAAAAACCATGGCGCGGACACTTTGGGTGCCGTTATCAATGCTTAAAAAGTATTGTGGATTTTCCATAGCGACCTCTTATTCAAGGGTTGTCAGGCAGGCTGTAATATCCTTGCCAAATAGCCTTATAGCGACTGAGTTCTTCTTCCCAGCGGACATTATCCCAATTGCGTTCGGTGGAGAAAATGTCTTTTAACGCTGGGTACAATGCGTCACCACCATTGGGTAAGCACATGCCGAGCCTAGTTCTTCTAAGAAGTAGATCGTCGAGGTGTTTTACGGCCTCATACTTAACAGCCCAGCGGCACTCGGCCAAACAAAACTCTGTCTCACCGAGGCTGATATGTTCATTTGTACCACTTTCCTCAAGTAATGTTTGCGCTTTTTGTCCATAACGACCCAGAAGACGCTGTGCCCACTGAGGGTTGTTGGGTAGAAGCTCGTTGGCTCTAATATCCGGCTTAACAAACATAGGCTCATCACCGACTAAAGAAGATTTTGGCAGGCTATCTGCTGCTGCAGCCAAAGCATCTAGAGCAATTAACCTAAAGGTGGTAAGTTTGCCTCCACTAACGGTAATGAGTCCATTATCGGACCATACGGCGTGATCACGCCGCTCTTTAGAGGGATTCCTTCCTCGCTCAGCGGCAATAACAGGTCGCACTCCGGCCCAGGTGGACAAGACGTCCGCGCGGGTAAGTTTGTGGTGAGGAAACTGGTGATTAAACGCATTGAGCAGATAATCGGTTTCTTGATTAGAAATACTCGCCTCAATATCTAAATCTTCAGCATGATCTAGGTCAGTGGTCCCTAAAACGGTGGTTCCTTCCCAGGGATAGGCATAAACACCCCGTTTGTCATCTTGATGTAAGAAAGTCATTACATCGGACATAGGATATAAAGACTTTGGGATAATTATATGGCTGCCCCGCAGCGGTCGAATGCGTTTTTCGCTATTGACCTCATTTCGTAAACGATCAGCCCATGCACCTGTCGCATTGATCACCGCGGAGGCTCTTAACTCGATTACAGTGGCTGTATCGGTATCTTCGACGCTGACGCCACAGACCTTTTCGTTTTCAAACAATAGACCCGTAACTTTTGTGTAATTTAGTGCATGGCCCCCATCATCAATACTATCTTGTAATACCCGCATGACTAGGCGTGAATCATCCACCATGGCATCGGTATAGTAACTGGCACCTTTAAGGTTCGTCTTGTCGAGCCCTGGAAATCGGTTTATGAGTTGGTCGTTGTTGCAGTATCGGTGGTCCTTTATGCCAGCAAGAAAATCATAGATAGCAAGAATGACTGTCATGGCCAAGCGGCCAGGAAATAAGCCTTTGCGGAAGGTAAAATAAAAGGCGATTCGATCGACTAATCCGGGTGCCTCTGTTAATAATCGCTCTCGCTCTACTACAGACTCCTTTGTTAGCTTTACATCGCCAGCAGCCAGGTAGCGCAAACCACCATGCACCATTTTTGATGAGCGACTGGAGGTGCCCCAAGAGAAATCTTGCTGTTCCAATAATAAAACTCGGTACCCGCGACGCCTAGCCTCACGGAGCACACCAGCACCGGTAATGCCGCCACCGACAACAATAATATCCCAGTCGAGAGACTCGCCATTGCGCATTTTTGCCAATAATTGCTGGCGATCAGTGAATCCCTTCATGGTATTTAGTGCTCACTATCTGGAAGTAGCTTGCCCGGATTCATTTGACCATTTGGGTCAAATAATTCACACAGGTTGTTAATTGCGGCGATTCCAAGTGGTCCTTTTTCAGCGCTCAAATAGTTTCTGTGGTCTCTACCTACTCCGTGCTGATGACTAATAGTGCCGCCATGGCCAACGATTTGATCAGCACCCGCTTTCTTAAGTTTGACCCAGCGATCCATACCTTGTTGATAGCTGTCGCCGAGACGGAATAGATAGGTGGTATAAATACTCGAGCCCTGACCATAGACGTGAGATAGATGGGTATAGGCATGAACCTGCTCACCTTCATCGGCCAGCGCTGTGCGAATGGCTTGCTCTATATTTTCTGCGGCCTGCGGCACTTTTGACCAGTCTACTGCGGTTTCCATAGTATCTGCGGCGTAACCAGCAGCACCCAACGGATCACGTAGGTAGGGTGCACGAAATCGGCCATGGGCCCAGTTATCACCAAGTCCTAATTGGTCGGCCACACCACCGTGGTTAGAGCAATGATCTAGGGCAAGTTGATGGGCTGCTTCACAGTGCCGGGCAGACCCAGTGACACCAAGGGTCATCATGACTTTACCGGAGCCAATGCCTTTTTCAGCAAGTGCCTGTTCTAAAGCAACGACACCGCTACTATCTTCACCGGCGCCCATATAAAGAAGGCTAGTAGTTTCAAGTGGGTTACTGAGTCGCACCATCGACAATGCTACTCGTTGCTGGATTAATTCTCTGGCTACGGTAATGCCAATTTCCCATGAGGGGAAAAAGACCACCTGAAACAACTCTTTTTCAGGTAGAGGCGTTATACGCACTGTTACCTCAGTGATAATACCCATACGTCCTTCAGAACCGAGGATCATCTCTCGAACATCGGGCCCTGCCGAGGAGGCTGGAATTGTCGGTATATCCAAGGTGCCAGCGAGAGTCTCAATACTGCCGCCAGCGAACAGATTCTCTATTCGGCCATAGTGTATTGACTGTTGACCACTCGAGCGACTGGCGACCCAGCCACCCAGCGTCGAGAGCTCCCATGACTGGGGAAAATGACCGAGGGTGAAGCCCTGTTTTTTCAGGGCTTCCTCTACTGCGGGGCCTGCGATGCCAGCGCCAAAAGTAGCTAACTGACTCTCGGTGTCAATATTAAGCAATTGGTTCATGTTGCCCATGTCGATGGTTAGTACGGGTCTATCACTTTCCTCAGGGTTGATGTGCCCAACGACTGAGGTGCCGCCGCCATAGGGTATTACAACAATATCATTGGCTTTAGCATGATCCAGCAGCTCACGCACTTGCTCGGATGATTCTGGCATTGCAACACCGTCAGGAAAGGTGCTGACATCACCACTGTGCATATCCAACCAGTCAGGTAGGCTTTGACCGCGGGCATGCCGCACGCGAATCTCAGCCGCGCTATTAATCAGAGGATGATCATCTAGCCTTGTTGGTGGGACCTTTGCGATAACCTCATTCAATGTCGCTTGGGGGAGTGGAGTGCCAGGACCAACCAGTGCCTGCAACAGCATACTTAAGCCGTTGTTCAACTCCATGGTTAAATCACTATTCTCATTACCCCAGCCATTCCATAACCGCATATTTATCACCCTTTATAACTCTAATTTACGATAACTGACGTTGACCGCTAAATGTCCGGCAAGTATAGCGTCTATGACAACGAAATCCTCAACTCCTAAGGTATACTCGTTTGGTTGATATTAACCTGTGACGTCAGAATAGTCGCTGTCAAAGTCTGACAGTGTGGTCACTATTTCAGCCATCGAGTGGATTCCGGTTTTTTGAGAGTCCGCTAGGTGATGTTTCCCCGCAGGCTAATGAACAGCTACTACAAATGTTATTGGATCATGCCACCACCATCTTAGCCGGTTTGGATAAGAAACAATTGGTGGCTGATCAAGTTAAGAACTTATTGCGTTTGGTACTAAAACAGCAAGCCCCGCCCAGTCAGATGATTGCCGAGATGCTTGGCATGAGTAGCCGAACTCTGCAAAGAAAGCTGGACGAGGAGGGGACGCGCTACAAAGGTTCACTCAACGAATTACGATTAGAGTTGGCACTTTACTATCTGAAAAATACTGACCTTTCATTCGACTCAATTGCCTATCAACTTGGCTATGCAGAGGCGGGTTCATTCTACCGCAGCTTTAAGCACTGGACAGGGCGCACTGCCGGCTCTTATCGAATCGAACTTACTCCTGAGGCTTCAAAACCCTAGCGTCACTGGCTTTTTCTGCGGCGCGCCACACGCGAATAAAATTGCCGCCCCAAATTTTGATAATATCGTCTTTGCTGTAGCCGCGTTTTAGTAGCGCTAGGGTAACGTTTAGTGCCTCACTGGCGTCATCAAAGCCAATAATGCCACTACCATGATTAAAGTCGGTGCCAATACCAACGTGATCAACACCAATGCGCTCAACGATGTAGTCAACATGATCGAGCATTTCGTCTAAACCGATGGGGCCGAGCAGGGCGCTGGTGCGGGTTAAGAAATCTCTCTTTAGGGCTAGATCATCAATTTCCCAATACAGCTCAAAGGGATATAAATAGTCTTCTTCTATGCCGGACTCTTTGCGAACGGCACGGATATTTTTGTCCATGTTTGGGGCTGAAGAGTCAAACAGGTAGCCGCGAAATGGCGCTATATGAATGACACCGCCGGTCTCGCCAATCCGATCTATTTCTCGGTCAGAGAGATTGCGGCTAACATTGGTCAGTGCGCGCGCATTCGAATGGCTAGCAATAACCGGTGCGACAGACAGGCCGATTGCTTGCAAAGCCGCTTGGCTAGATAGTTGGGAAACATCAACAATGCCACCGAGGGCATTGATTTTTACCACAGCCGCTTTCCCTAAAGCGGATAAGCCGCCATGTTCTGCGTCGGGCTCACGGGTACCTGTGTCACCATCAAATAGCGTGCGTGATGAGTCCGCAAAGTCGTTGTGACCCATGTGCGTGAGGGCAAAGACCCTGACCCCAACGTCGTATAAGCGATCGATACCGGTCACGTCGGTACCCAAGATTAATGCATTTTGAAAGCCAAGAATCAGAGCTGATTTACCCTCTGCGTGGGCTGCAGTAAGCTCGTCTGTACTTTTTGTGATTGTCGCATTATTGTTTGGGTTCGCAGCCAGGGCGGTCACTGCTACGAGTTTGGTTTGCGCCAAGGCTTTGGCCGCGGCATAACCCTCTGCATTTCTGGGCATAGGGCCAACGGCTAAAGACATTACCACTGCATCCAGTCCGCCAGCACGCATTTTCGTTGGCGCTACTTTAGACAGGCCATCAGAACCGACATACATGGAAGGCTTGCCGGGTATTTCGATATCCGCGTGTGCGTCTAAGGTCAATGCAGAGGCATGTATGGCCTGTGCTTGAGCCATTAGAATAGCGTTTTGATCTATGGGTGCGGCTGTTGTTGCCTCTACCTTAGGTTTAACATTACAGCCGACTTGGCTGAGGATGAGGAAGAGTAGCGGTACTAATAATCTGGACATAGCGACGACCCCGTCATTGATAGCTGGACTTAAATAATGCCCATCATTTACCTAAAAGACCATTATCTGATGCCCATTGCTTGGAGCGCTTCATACCTTCATCAAAAGTAACTTCAGGCGTCCAACCAAGAATTCGCTCTGCTTTTTTAATCGAGAACCAGCTCTTGGTGGCTAATTGTACCACTGTTGCCGGCGAGGCCTCATTGAGGTTTCCCATAAGATCGGCAATCTTTGAGGCGATGGCTGAAACTCTAAGCGCAAGCTTTGTTGACACAAGCATTGGGCCTTTTTTGCCTAACCACTCATAGTGTGGAGCAAAATAGTCTTTAGTGCTCATGTAGCCCTCGCAAGATAAGTTAAATATCTCACCGGCCGCATCCGGATGATGTGCTGCAAGTGCTATGCCTCTGACCAAATCATCAATATAAATTGGCCTAAAGAAGCCTTCCCCTTTGGCGGGAAGCATAAATTGATTTTTAGCAATAGCCTCAAGTGGGGCGATGATCCAAGGACGACTGCCGGGCCCATAGGCGTCGCCAGGACGCACGATGACGACTTCGATATCACTGTTTGCTTGAGCTGCAAGTACTGCATGTTCCGAGGCCAGTTTGGTCAAGACATAACTGCCGCCATCGGCATGCACCGGATGATCCTCGTCAAGCTCTCCTTCTGCAGAGTTACCATAGGCAACGATTGAAGATATCTGTACAAAACGGCGGACTTTATGCTTTTTTGCTGCAGAGATTAAGTTTCGAGTCGCCAATACATTGACTCGCCACATATCACTGTCTTCCATTGCATTTGATACTAATGCCGCGGTGTGGACGATGACGTCGCACTCCTCTAGTAAATTTGCGATGGTATCGGGTTCGGCAATATCACCTTGAACAATGTCAGTGCCATTGCCAACCAGATCTACACCAACGACGGGTTGATTGTTGTGCTTGTAATAACGCATCAGTGTATTGCCAATAAAACCATTGGCACCGGTGATAAGTACTTTTTTAATCGTTTGCTCGCTCATAAGTGTTTCTCTGATTGATTAAGCTAATATTTATTATTTTAGTCCATATTGTTTCTGTAAAAGCTGCCGACCAGTTTGGTCAATAGCGTTTTGGAAAACAGGCGAGTAATAGCGGCAGTAATTTTGTTAGCAGCACCTGGCACGATGGCACTCTTACCTGCTAGACAGCCCTTAATACCCAATTCAGCGACCTCTTTAGCCGACATCATCATATTCGGCGCGATTCGCAGTTTGGCACCTTGATCTGGATTATCCATCATTTTGGTCGCGGTGTAGCCCGGACATAGCGCGGACACCACAACTCCGTTATTGGCAGCCTTCATTTCATCCGCAAGAGCTTGAGTGAATGATAAGACATAGGCTTTGGTGGCTGCGTAGACATTCTGATTGGGGATCGCCATCCAAGCGGCCAGTGATGCTAAATTAAGGATATAACCCTTTTCCCTAGTGGCCATATCATTGGCATATAAATGGCTCAATGACGTTAAGGCGAGCACATTGACCGTAATCATCCGCTCTTGTTCAGCAAGGCCTAATTCAGTGAAAAATCCATTATGTAAAAGACCCGCATTGTTGACCAAAAAGTCAATCTGCAGATTTTGTCCACAGGTGCGTTGAAACAGTATTTGAGCTGCTTGTGGTTCAGATAAATCAGCGGCCATAACGGTACAGTTAATACCGTACTTTTGACTGAGTTTCGCGCTGACTTCATTAAGCTTATCTTCACGTCGCGCGACTAAAACTAAGTCGTAACCACGAGCGGCGAGAATGTCGCTAAATTCTAAACCAATACCGTCGGATGCCCCTGTGACTAGTGCGGTTCTATTACCCATGATGTACTCCCCTAATATTTAAATATTCAGTCTTATTATTGTTTAAAGTTCACAAAAATCGGCGAAGACCAGGCTTGTTGGCTGAGTGGCTTTTGGCAGTCGTCTTTTTCAGCAGTTCGGTAATCGCCGAAGCAGGGGCCTGTATTAATAGCGTTGCCTTGACCATCAAAGTCGGTCCGCAGATTACCGCCATTAATCGTTGGGATAGCTTGTTCATGCGCGCGAATATAGTACAGAGCATCACGGCCATCGGCGACAAAGTCAGGGTCTTTAAATTCGATAGTGCAACCTTCAACAGAGGGCAGACATTCAAACGTCCGCCAGGGATCTTCGATCAGGGGTGGAACTTCTTCGCCAACATAGGACTGAGGTCGTATCTTGATCACCTCAATACGATCGATAAGGTAGCGTTCATCTGAGGGGTGATAGCACTCACCAAGAGACAGTTTTTGCAAACGCTTTTGCTCAAGAGTTTTTACGACATAATCCGGACATCCGGGTAACTGCTTAAACGAACCAATAACCTTAGCGCTGAACCGCGGGTTGCTATCCATATTGACATCGCTTCCCATCGGCAACGACAGGTTGTCGCCTTTAGCATTAACAAGGTCAAACCATAGAAGCATACGATGTCCACTGGTTCCGTAGACCTCGCGGCGTTTCATGGCATCCCAAATAGCGTCTCGGTCTCGGCCTTGAGCATGCACTGCGGCTATACCGCCGGCATTTAAAAAAGAGTTGGTACGCTCAAATTCGGAGGCAAAAATTTTGGCGCTAACCGGATCGATCTGATCAGCAGTCAATGATCTAGGTGCTGTCTTTGATACCACGGCGGTACTGGCAAAAATAGATTCCCAGAAGCTGTCTCGAACACCCGTTGAATCGGTAGTGTTAACTCTGTCGAGTTGTTTAAAACCGTGACCTGCCCTCGCTGAATGGGTATCTGTTGAGCCAATAAAGCCCCACCGATAGCGCAAGGGATTTTCTGGATCTTCAAGGTTTTGCAGGGCGAGGCCATACTGTACTGATTTGCGAGGTTTGTAATTAAACGCAGGCAGGAAAACATCCCTTGCTTGTCCAGCATCAAGCCATTCTTTTGGGGTGCTACCTGGTACGGTCATAAAGCCATAAATGGTATCTACTTGGACGAAGTTGTGCCGAGCCTCTGCTGCGCGGGTATTACATTCATCAGGATCAATGCCCTCTGCTAAGCAGCGATCAGCAATAATCTCACCAGCTTGCCAGCAGGCGGGGAGATAATTGGTTTGCGGCGCTGGACAGACCCATTGACCTTTGTCGCTGCGGGTACGTACAGTGAAATCTCTGAACACTTCCGAGTTACCGTGGCCAGAATAGACTTCGATTAGACGTGTTTTGTCGGTGTCACTGTCTGCTTTGGTCAGTTGATGAGTCCAGTTGGCATTAGGGGGGGTGTAAAAGCCCCAGCTGGTACCATGGGGGACAACAATGTTATCAAAGCCCCATTCATCAAGTTTTTTAAATAACTCCCCCGGCGTAGCGACACTTTCATAGCAGTTCGCTGGGAGTGAAGGGCTGGGAAGAGATGGGTCACAGACGGGTGTTCCTGCCATATTTTCGACCCAAGTGTTGTAAGAGGCGTAATAGTCCTTATGCCGTGGGTCTAGGACACCTAAAATGGCTGATTGCTTACCATCGTTTGAGCGTGTTGCAATAGTGGCTACGCCAACACCCACTGACGCGATAGGATGGCTGGGTAATTTGTCTGGGTCATCATCTTTAAACAGCACGTTGTGGTGGCCATAATGATTTTCAGCGACGGTGCCTACCTGAGTCCATTCCCACCCGAGAAAGGCGACGATATCTGGGTTCATTGGGTCGCCTGCGGTACGGTTACATTGCCGGACTGAATCCATGCCGTCACGCCACTGACTCAAAGTGAAACTCTCGGCATGATCAGTTAGGAAATAAAAGTCTAACTGTGAGACGAATCGCGCGTAGTCACAAGCAAATGCCGGTGGATAGGCCCCCGAAGCACCGTGCATCATTGGCAGGCTGTACATAAAGGCATCGGCAGAATTGGTGGTGTGCACATGGGTGTCACCAAAAAGTATCTGTTTGTCCGGCCTGGTTTCATTGATTCTACTGTTAGTGCGAGCCTCTATCACCACTTTTGGTAGTCGTTCTTTGGTGATCGTTTCTGGCGATAAGGGGGAGGTTTCCCACGCGAGGTTGGGATCTTCGAAGTAGCCAGGAAAAAGCCGATAGACAGGCTCCGGAGCATGGTTAGTCAATATAAGGGCGACAACAATTCCCAGAACAGCCACAGCAATAGCAAACTTTTTAACCATTTTTAACCCCATTTTTATTAGATAATTCCATAACTTCGCCCAACAAACCAGTAAAAACCTAAGCCACAGAGTAATGCTGAGCATAAATCTATTGCCAATCTCGGCTGTATTATAGGTGTCACTCGGCGCAATTGTTTCATCACTAGCCATAGGCTTGCGACGATGAATAACTGACCTAATTCAATACCAATGTTAAAACCCAATAGCGAAGGCCATAGTTGAGCATCAGGTAACCCAATTTCGGTCAGTGCACTGGCGAAACCAAACCCATGAATCAATCCAAACCCTATGGTGATTAGCGGTCTAAGATTGGCCGTCGCTTTCGTATCTGAAAGGGGTAAATAGGCGAACGTGAGCAGTATTAAACCAAGGATACTAAGTATCGTTAGGCCAACCCCAAATATTAGGTTTAGAAGTCCCATTAAAGCTAATCCAGAGGCCAAAAAATAGGCAATATAACGATGATAGCCAGTGAGAGTGCCGATATTTTCGGCGGCAACAAGGGCGATAGTAAATCCAATAGTTGCTTCGACCACGGGGAGATCTGGCATGACCCAGCCCATGACGGTTAAGGCTAGAGTGACACTATGCCCTAAGGTAAAGCCTGTGATTATCCAGACTAAGTCCTTAAATCTGCGCAGTAACAATATAAGAGCCGCCAAAAAGGCGATATGGTCAAGACCACCGAAGATATGGTCGACGCCAAGACTGATGAATTGACGGACACTGTCAAACCAACGGTTGCTAGATGTTACTAAGAGACTAATCTCATGCTGTCGTTGCTTATCGGTAAATAGATACTGGCGGGATTGCTGTCCATCGAAAGCAACGTTTGCATAATGTACATGGGAGCTAGCGGCACTAAAAAAACTGTTAATGTTAATGCTAATATCGCCCAAGGAGGGGTCACAATCAAAATCTAAGCTGACACGAACATACCCCAGCGCTGACGGCAGTGACTTGGCTGAATCAGAGTTTGAACAGGGCAGATCGCCCTGAAACACGCTAACCGTGTCGACCAAGTGGTTGGAGAATAGGGCATCTAGGGGCTGATTTGTCAGCGTTTGAAGACGTGTGATCTCTCTGGATTTTGTGGTAAATACCGCTTC
Source organism: Porticoccaceae bacterium (assembly GCA_018654575.1). GTDB lineage: Bacteria > Pseudomonadota > Gammaproteobacteria > Pseudomonadales > Porticoccaceae > HTCC2207. Next base: position 13,856 of record JABILI010000087.1, on the reverse strand, counting down.
AGTGCGATCGTTGGTTATTGCCCAGTCAGAAAAAGATTGGCTGCGATTATGGGCCTGAGACTCTAGTGAGCTCACCATTAAGCCGATTAATAGCAGTAGGCTAATAATAATCTGGGTTAACTTTCTCATTATTGTGCAACCTGTTTAGTGACAGGCGTTTCTGTAGAGGGCTCTACAATCCAAGTTATAGCGGCGTCGTCTCGAAGCTGTTCGACATAGTCTGCCACTGCGCTGTAACTAGATTCACTATCATCCCCATGACGAGCTATGGATTCACTTTGGATGCTATCCAGCATGGTTTGTAATGTGCGCTGACGGACATCAAGATCGTTCCGCAGGGCGCCATCTTGGATGGCTTTTTGGACTAATAACTCCTCTTCGATTAATCGATTCAATATCAGTCTTCTATCCTGATCATTAATAGGACTGCGTCTTTCTAGACTCAATAGTTCGAGAGCCTGAATGTACTGAATCTTTTCTATTGCAGTGCCATTAACCCAAGCCACCACAGCATTATCTTGGGTTAACGACCTATAAGGGCCACTCACAGCCATTAGGATGCCAACGGCTGCACCAACGAGTAATAGTGTTAACGATTGTTGCTTAGCGGTCTGTTTAGACAATATTGCCATCTACTTTCATCCATCCCTCGCCAATTGTTCAAGCAATGACGAATTGAACTGAATATCTGCTCTTTCTTTGTACTCAGCTAAAGCCTCGGCCAGGGCGTTTTGTCGGTCTCTGGATTTAAATTCGCTGATGACGTCAGAGCGCGCTTGTTGAAACGGAATGACCTGACTTGTTTGTTGATCTAATAGATGTAAAAGATAGAGCCCACCGTCTTGGGCAATTGGCTGAGACAGCTGTTCCTGATTTAACTGCAAGATAACATCGGTCAAGCCAGTGCCAAGGTAGCGTCTCAGCATATGAGCAGGAAGCAGTGATGTAGGTATTTCAATCAGCACTGTACCGTCTGCTAAAGGTGCAGCCTCTAACAGACTAGAGCCAGCTAAAATTTCACGTCGAGCGGCCATAGCATTTTCAAACGTTAAAAATCTAGCGACCTTAACGGCAAATCTAGCCGGCTTTTGGAAGACCGCTTGATGGTTATTGTAGAAGTCTCTCAATTGGGGTTCAGTGATGGGTAAAGACCGAGATTTAGCGTTGATTGTATTAATCGCCGAACGGGCCAGAAGTTTACGAATCCCAGGATCAGCCTCCAACACACCAAGGCTTTCAGCACGTTGTAAAATCAGCTCGTCATCGATCAGCCGCTGCACTAGCAATGGCTCTTGGTCCTGCTGTTGTATGCCGGCCATTAGAGTGCTAGAGCGTTGACGAGCAACGGTTAATACTGGCCTTGCCACCGGTTTTTGGTTGACCAAAACGAGCGTATCTAACGGATAATCGAGGTGTCGAATTTCGGTGTTTGAACCCTCTAGAACTAATATCAATCCCGCTATCGCCAAAATACCGCGGAAAATAGTTTTTGAGTTGTTAGCTGTTTGGGTCATAGCTTATCAATTTATCGCTGGAAGATGGCAGCCTGCATGATAACCCAGACAGGGGCTATAGCACTGTCTTAACATGACAGGCTAGTCACAAAATCGGACACCATGTGTTGCCCAGTTAGATGTACAAAAAGGCGAGACAAAAAAAAGGACGGGAATTACCCGTCCTTTTATTATTACCCTTCTAAAAATATTAGAAGTTGAAGCTAAGTCGAGCGCCCCATACCGAACCAGGGCTTGTGTATTGACCATGAGCGCCGGCAGCTAAAGGAATATCATAGGCACCAGTATAGGTTTCTTTGTCTGTGATATTTTTACCATAGGCCATAATAGTCCAGTTATTAGCCCGCAATCCTGTTCGGATATTGAACATCTGATAACCTTCATGGTAGTCAATTGGGTCACGATCCCCAGTAGTGAAAAAGCCATCGGTAAAGTTCATGTCGACGCTTGCGAACCAGACAACACCAGAATCCAATGGTTTCATGTAATCCACAAAGACTGATCCGTTGAAGTCGGTACCTACTTGACCCCCTGCGAGATCTTGGCCTATGCCTGCTTGCTGTCCGTCGCCTCTAAACTGCGCTGAACAACCATCAATAGAGGTTACCGGCGAATTAACTGTTAATGTCCCAAGGCCGAGTAGGGCAGAAGCCTGTACTGCGGTGCAGCCAGCACCAGGGAACGATCCGTATGAGCCATCGTTGAGCGCAAAGTTCGCACCAAGTCTCAAATTATCGGTCGCTTGCCAGGTCATATCAACTTCTAACCCTTGGACATCGGTAGTGGCGGCATTGGTAACAACGAAGCCTAGCCCAACAAAGGTGGACACCTGTTGATCTTTATACTCACTGTTATAGTAGGCCCAGTTTACTTGCATAGAACCGTCTAGCAAGGTGTGCTTTCCACCGATCTCGATCGATGATGCACTCTCATCATCGTATTCAAAGCCAGGTCCCGGAATAGTTGGCTGTGGTCCAGCTGCAGTGAAGGCCGGAGCTTGGGAATCTACCGCGTTAAAACCACCGCTTTTAAAGCCCTCTGAATAACTGATGTAGAACTTGCTGTCTTCAGATCGGGTCCATTGCAAGCTCGCGGCAGGCATCAACTGATTCGTTGAGCGGTCCTCGTCAAAGTTATGGTCGAAGGAATCAAAAAACGACCCACCTATTGCGGCTAAAAATGGGTTGGGGTTAGGGTTTGTTAGACCGGTTGAGTTAGTAGTCTGATACATATCAGCATGGGCTCGCTTGTCTTCCTCGGTGTATCGCACACCAGCTGTCAGAGATAGGGAATCACTTAAATCTAGAGAACCTTGGAAGAATACTGCTCGAGAACTAGTATCCTGCTTCCAGTTAGATATGCGCCCGTAGTGCTTAAACTTGGTGTAGCCTTCAACGCCGTAAGGAACTCGATAGTCCAGGGCACCTCCGGTAGCGTTATATAAGTCGGTTAGGCTCAAAGGACCATATGGGGTATCAACTATGGTAGTTGCATTAATGCCCGCTACCTGTGCTCGCGACAAGGCCAAGAAAGTATCTAGCCCTAAACCAGCCGCCGATGCCAGGATATAAGGCATTGTCCCTGGAATACCGAAGGTCCCGTCCACCGCTACTAGACGGTCAATTTCTTGTACCTGCTTGTCTAAGTAGACACCTGCCACCCATGAGAACTTGCCATCAGCGGGAGAGCTGATGCGTAACTCTTGGCTGTTGTGGTCATAGTCAGAAATATCAGATCGACCAATAAACTGCAGAGGTAAGAAGTCAGCATCTATACCATCTTGATATTTGTATGTGCCTCTGCCAGCAACAGCAGTCAATGTGTGACCACTAGGCAGTTCCATTTCAAAACTCAAAGAGGTGTCAGCTGTATCTGTATCTGTTCCCTCAGGCCTCTCGCCACCACTCTCACAGATCGCTGAGCTCATACCCATATAGCTCTCAAGAGCACAACCACCAAATGATCGGGTATCTCGATAAGCATCTCTGGGGCCAGAATTTACATAGGCCCGGTAGCTTGGGTGAACGGCCCCCATGGTTCCGTACATCAGAGCATTCGATAACGGAATATTGGGCAAAGGATCAAATTGCGTTACCAGAGCGTTCGCACCCAAGCGAATGTATTCACTTTCAGAATGCTTGACTTTGACGGTCACTGTATCTGATGGCTCCCATAATACAGTGGCGCGCCACATTGACTCATCAACGGTGGGCATTTTTGAAACTTCAGTATCTGGATATGTATTATCCAAATGGCCATCACCCTGACGGTCTTTGTAGGCAAATCGTACCGCCAAAGTGTCGGATAAAGAGCCGGTCAGATGACCTTCAATGGTTTGGCCGCCAAACGACTCTTTGGTTACTGCGATTTTGCCACCGGCTTCTTGGCCAATCTGAGGTGTGGCTGAAGTAATGTTGATCGCCCCTGCAAGAGTATTCTTACCAAACAGAATGCCCTGCGGGCCCCTGAGGACCTCAACTTGCTGTAAATCAAACAATCCAGTCCTAACTTGACGGCTCTTTCCATAGTGGATGCCGTCAACGTAGATCCCTACCGATTGCTCAAATGATTGGTTGGCACCAATGCCAACACCACGCATGCCAATAATAGTATTTACTGCATTCTCAGTAATCGAGAGGTTAGGGACATAGCCAGTTAATTCTTGGAAGCTGTGTATTCCAGCTTCTTCGATTTTACTGCCGTCGAGGGCTGACATTGAAATTGGGACATCCTGAAGACTTTCTGCACGCTTTTGCGCGGTAACAATGATCTCTTCTAGCTCTGCGGAATAAGCGCCGCTAGAGGCGACGGCAATACCAATTGCCATGCTACTGATGATTTTACTAAATGATTGTTTACGCATAATAAACCCCTGTAGTTTTTATATTAATATCTCGGTACTATTTTTACTTTATTTAGGTGTATAACTTTATAACTTGAGGTTGAACATCCAATTCAACTTTTTTTAAAAGAAAATCGGACCGCAACCCACGAAATTCTTGGCTTACATCAGACTTTAACTAAAGAATGAATAAATTTCAATCATTAGCGTGCGAGCTACTTGTGTCTATTGAGTCAAGTTATGGACACCTTAGAATCCATGATTAATCCGTACAATGCCATATTGGCATTACCATTACAGGTTAACATAGACCAAAACCCCACATTAATATACATATAAAATGATTTATTTGGTATCTGAGTAGAGTTATTGGGTTTTATGTCGAATAGGCTGGATCTATTTGAGTTATAGGGTATAGATACATATATCGATTTAGGCGCAGCGCTCTTCAGCCATGCTTGTATTATTTTTCACCCCTGTTACGGTAAGCTAAAAACAAGAGACCACAACCATGCAAACAGCGGGGAAAAAGGCATCGGGTAGCGAAATAGGCTTCTGGCGCGGATGCTCAATCGCCGTAGGCTGCGCTATTGGTTCTGGTATTTTCATGATGCCGACCCTGCTTGCTCCCTATGGCATGTTGGGCCTTGCCGGTTGGTTAGTGGCCGGCGCTGGTACCTTGTTAGTGGTGTTGTCTTTATCACGCCTGGCTAGACGGATACCAAAAATTGGCGGTCCATACGCTTATGTGCAGGCAGGTTTGGGCGATTTCGCTGCTTTCTTGGTCGCATGGACATACTGGATTGCGTGTATCTCTGCCGCCTCAGGTATCGCTATTGCCTTTGTCGGTTACTTAGGCGTATTTCTACCGGTTATCACTGACTCGAGTGTGTTATCCCTATTAGTTTCTATGGCTCTTATTTGGACCGTTATTGGGCTTAATATACGCAGTGTTGAGGGCAGTGGGACCTTTCAGGTAGTGACAACCATATTGAAAATATTACCTCTTCTATTTATGATAGTCTTGGGCTTCGCCAATATGGAACCCGAAATACTACCGCCGATTAATCCTACTGAGTTGCATCCAATAGCGCTACTGGCAACAGTGACCACCTTAGTTATGTGGTCTTTTGTGGGCCTTGAGACTGCCACCGTGCCTGCTGATAACATGGCTGAGCCAGATAAAATGATTCCACGCATTTTGATCGCATCGGTTTTTACTGTGTTGGTTATTTACTTCTTGGTTAGTTTGGCTATTGCGCTGGTCGTTCCTGCCGAGGAATTGATCGGATCAACAGCGCCTTTTGCCGTTGCGGCAATGAAGATAATGGGACCTGTTGGTGGCGCTGTTATTACCATAGGCGCTCTGATATCAACATTAGGTAGTTTAAATGCCAACACCCTCACCGCGGGGCAAGTTCCCTTAGCCGCGGCTAAAGATCATCTCCTGCCGGTTAAATTTTTAACCTTGAGTCAGTCTGGTACGCCGATCTTTTCTTTTCTTGTGTCGGGTGGTTTCATGTCACTGTTACTGTTCTTAAACTACACCAAAGGTTTGGTGGCTGCCTTTACCTTTATGGCGATGCTATCAACGCTGTCTACGTTAATGGCTTATGCTTTTTCAGCCGTCGCTGAGTTTTATTTTCTCAAGCGAGATAGGGCGAGCCCCGAGAGAAATCGTGCGATAGTGCTTTCAAGCGCAGCCTTCCTGTACTCATTTTTTGCAATATGGGGGGCGGGCACAGAGATTGTATTTTATTCGTTTATGCTGATAATGATTGGCATACCTTTTTATGCCCTCGTTCGAGAAGACTCCAGAGACTAAATAAATGTCACAATTTAACGAATATTCGAACTTAGTTCAGGTTGCTGTGCGCAACCCCGAGAACGCCTTTGTTAGCCAAGAGAAATTAGCGCAGGAATGGCAACCCTTGCGATTTCACGCTATGCCAGATCTTGAAAAATCTCATACAGAATTTACATTATTTAGAGAGTATCTATTGGCGTCAGGGGCAGAGGTGATTGATCTGCCCGCTAATGAAAGTCTCACCATTGATAGTATTTACCCGCGCGATAATGTTTTAGTTAGCCCTAAAGGATTAATTCTTTGTAATATGGGGCGGGCCAGCAGAACACCAGAAGCAAGTGTAAATGTTGCTGTTTATGAGACTCTTGGTCATAAAGTTGCTGGGCAGATTCAGGCTCCCGGCACCCTTGAGGGTGGTGACTTTATTTGGATTGATGAACAGCACGCCGCGGTAGGGTTGGGGCCAAGGACAAACAAAGAGGGGGCTAGGCAGTTGCAGGCAATTCTGGGAGACCAGGTAGACCTCCATATAGTTGACTTGCCGGACCCGGATCATCCTGACGATGTATTGCATTTGATGTCAATTATTTCGCCCGTTGATCAAAATTTAGCGCTGATTTACAGACCCTTTATACCAAAGACTTTTCTTTCATGGCTTGAGGCAAGAGGTGTGGAGTTTGTCGATGTGCCAGAGGAGGAATATCTACCAATGGGTTGTAATGTTCTTGCTGTAGCACCGAGGTCAGTCGTCATGCTAGAAAACCTGCCAGGTGTTAAGGCTGGACTAGAACGCGCAGGTTGTTCTGTGAAAACATATCGCGGCATGGAGATTAGCCGCAAAGGAGAGGGCGGGCCAACCTGCTTGACTCGTCCTTTAATGAGAGAATAATAGGTAGTAGATCTTGATAACGGGTTAGCTAAATGATGTTCATTTTGAGTCGTCAATTACTAATGCCAGTCGTTAAATGCCGCCGCTTGCTGGGCGTTTTGACGCTACTGTGTATTGCCGCTGCGGGTGTTGGTTGCAGTGACCAATCTCAGATATCCCAGACGGTCGTTGCAGATTGGTCTTCCCCGGCAGGGGCACGGTCCGTATCGCCTAATTTGAGTCTTGATCATAATGGTGTGCCAATCTTAAGCTGGATGAAAGTCAGCGAAGATTCAGTTGCATTAGAGTATTCACGCTGGGATAAAACGCAATGGTCAGAGGCTGTCGAGGTCGCAAGAGGTAGTAACTGGCTGGTTAATCGTGCCGATTTCCCCTCAGTAGTGCAGTTATCAGAGTCGCTCTGGGCGGCCCATTGGCTAGAGATGACAGACCCCAGTGTTTTTGCTTATGACGTCATGGTAGGGCTCTCAACTGATGGCGGGATAACGTGGAATACCCCTTTCAGACCTCACACGGACGGAACCCTAACCGAGCATGGATTCGTTAGCTTCTTTGCAGACAACCAAGACGTCGGCTTAGTCTGGCTAGACGGCCGTAATATGTCTGGCGGTGGCCACTCAAAGCACGACGCGGAGCCAATGTCATCTGATAGTGGCATGACGTTGCGCTCTACAAAGATAACCATCGAAGGCGCGCTTTTCGAGCCACAAATCATTGATGGATTGGTCTGCGATTGTTGTCAGACTGATATTGCACAGGTCGATGAAGGTGCGGTTTTAGTGTTCAGAAATCGCACTGAGGGCGAACATAGAGATATCTATTACTCGCAGTTGATCAATGGGCGCTGGTCTGAGTCAAAGCCAGTAGCATCTGATGAGTGGCTGATTGCTGGATGTCCAGTGAATGGACCTTCGGTCGCAGCAAGTTCAGCGCACACAGCAGTGGCTTGGTATACAGAGGGCAAGGGCTACGGTCAGGTTAAATTGGCACTGTCTGAAAAAGATTCAGATACGTTTATGCCGGCTTTGGAGATAAGCGGTGGTGATGCTGTACTCGGGCAGGTGGGTTTGGCCGCTACCGAAGATGATGGCTTCATCGTAAGTTGGCTGACTTTTTCCGAGGGTGTCAAAGGAGACTTGAATCTACGTCACGCTGATGCGGATGGTGTGCTTGGACCTGCGGCTGTTGTTGCAGGAGTTGACTTTACTCGTCGAGCAGGGCTTCCCCAAATGGTGGTATTTGACGATCATGTGATACTTGCATGGACCGGTGGCGATAAGTCCAACAAGGCTATTCAGGTCGTATCACTTCCCCAGAGTGTTATTGAAAAATAGGGATAAAGGGTGAACTTGCGTATTAACTCGTTGAAACTGGATCAATGGCTTCACAGTGTTTGGGTGTTTTTCTTAGCTCTGACATTACAGTCATGTTCCTTAGCTGAAACATTTACTAATAACGACTCTACCGCGTCTAAGAAGACGTTTAGTGAGTTTATACAATGGCGAATGACCAAGGAGAGTTCTCCGCCAAGAGTTGAGATAGAGACAACTGATGAGTGGCGTAATCTTAAACCTTCTTCTACTAACTATGCCGTCTGGATAGGCCATGCCACCTATCTGTTAAACAATGGTGAGCTGACAATTATCACTGATCCAATTTTCTCAAATCGAGCCTCTCCAGCCACCTGGGCTGGCCCCAAACGACTTATTCCACCTGCTATTCCTCTGGGTGATCTTCCGCCGATTGATGTGGTCGTGATAAGTCATAATCATTATGATCATCTTGACCTCCCAAGCCTAAAGGCGTTGCAACAGATTAACCCTGAGCTGACGATCTTGGTACCGCAGGGCGATAAAAAATTGCTCGAGGGTCAAGGCCTACAAAACGTGCATCAATTTCGGTGGTGGCAAAATATTCGTCTTGGTAAAACGAAGCTTACGTTTACGCCTGTTCAGCACTGGTCTAGTCGTGGCATTACTGATCGCAATAGTAGTCTGTGGGGTGGCTGGTTTATAAAGAGTCCAAGCTTATCGCTCTACCATGCAGGGGACACGGGTTACTCCAAGGATTTCGTGAGGACTCGAGAGACACTGGGCGTACCTGATGTTGCGTTTATCCCTATAGGTGCCTATGAGCCTCGATGGTTTATGCGAACCCAGCATGTCAATCCAGCTGAAGCTGTTCAGGTAGCTTTAGACTTAAAGGCTCCGCGATCATTTGGTATGCACTGGGGCACGTTTATTCTCACTGACGAGCCGGTTGAAGCACCGCGCAGAGCGCTGGAGAAAGCAGTTGCTAATAGCGGGAAAGCCGCTGATTTTTTTACCGCTCCAGTACCGGGGCAAATTATTCCCCTCGTTTTGGAGTAAACCTGTAGGGTGGTTTGAGGTGGATTAAATTTAATTACTGGTATAGTGAAATAAGGTGCGTCTCAGAGTAATAAAACAACAAGGGTGACATCAATGAATATTGAAGGTATATCTGGGTACTGTGACCCTCGTTTTGAAAAGGTTGCTGAAATCTTTTCCTCATCCATTAATAGTGGTTATGAACTAGGGGCTTCGCTAGCCGTTGAGCATCAAGGCGAAATGGTGATCAACCTATGGGGTGGCTACCAAGATGAAGCAAGGAGCAAACTCTGGCAGGAAGATACCATTGTTAATGTTTTTTCAGTCACAAAAGGTGTGGTCGCGACCTGCGCGGCGAGACTCATTGAGCAAGGCCTTCTAGATATTGATCAGAAGGTCTCTTATTATTGGCCTGAATATGGCTGTAATGGTAAGCAAGATACAAAGGTCATTGATCTTTTATGTCATCGAGCAGGAATGTTTGGATTTCAAGAAGAGCTGCCTGTAGATGAGTGGAGAAATTGGCAAAAATTCACCGATCTTTTGGCAGCACAGGCTCCTTTTAGAGTTCCGGGAGAATCTCAGGGTTATCACGCACTCACATTTGGTTGGCTAGTGGGAGAAGTCATTCGCCGAATAGATGGCCGTTCGGTGGGCACCTATTTTAGTGAAGAAATAGCTAAACCCTTAGGTCTCGATTTCAAAATCGGTGTCGTTGACTCCGATCTGTCTCGCTGCGCAGATACGGTAATGGTGAGAAACGAGTCTGCTTTCACAGTCCTAAAAATGATGGCCTATCTCCCTGATATGCTGCTATCTAAATCAATGCGTGATGTCAAAGGCGCCGTTAAAAGTGGTGATTATAGTGTTGCGTTTACTGCACGAGGGTTGGACGGAGATGATCCCGTCAATAGCACCGAATGGCGTTTGGCCGAGGTTCCTGCAGCAAACGGGCACGGCACTGCCGCAAGTCTTGCTAAGTTATATGGAATTCTTTCCACGGGTGGATCACGAAATGGCTACCAGTTGTTGAATCCAGAGACCATAAAGCACGTAACTAGTGTCCACTCTGATGGCCCAGATACGGTCCTGTTTGGCCTGCCTTATCAGTTTGGGCTAGGTTATATGGTTAATTCACCCATGACCCCCATTGGCACGAATCCAGGAATGTTTGGTCACACGGGTATTGGTGGTGAGGTGACTTTTGGTGATTTGAACAATAATCTTGGGTTTTCTTTTGTTAATAATCGGCAGCACAGCCTTGGTAATTTATACAAGACAGCCAATAATCTAACTAAGGCCTTTTACAAGGCTTTGTAACTAAATAGTTCAGCGCAGCCACTACCCTAGTCGCTAGGGATTACGATTTAAGAATCAGGAGATTGTTTAACGAAACAATTTAATGATGTCTGCGGCATCGCTTTCGCAGCTTGGACCCATGAGATGTACGCCGTCTATACCTGGCAGGTCAATCAGTTTACTGATGAGTTCTTGGCAGATCATTAAGCCTTCTTTCTTAGGATCTTTAGAGGCGTCTAATTGTGAGATGATCGCGTCAGAAATATTAACCCCCCACAGATTCTCTCGCATCCATAAAGCCTGCTTCGCTGACTTTAACGGTCCCATTCCGATAAGCACCTTTAGGCCATCTGTTTTTCCATTTGCAATAAGCAGATCGGAGTAGAATTTACAGATATCTTCGTCAAAACAATATTGAGTTTGAATAAATTTAGTGCCATTACTTATTTTTCGTTTTAAAAAGTCAATGGCTTGAGGATTCTCTTTTTGAAAATACAGGTCATCAGCCGCACCGGGGTAAATAGGCAAGGGCTCTTTGATTTCAGTGCCATCTGACAGCGTGCCGTTTGACATTACATTAAGGAGGCCCATTATTCCGGCACTATCAAACTCATTGACAACTTGGGGGCCGCCTTCGCTGGGTTTGTCGCCCGTCAAGCACAGGACCTTATTAATGCCTAGCGAAAGAGCGCCCAGAATCTCAGATTCTATCGCGATTCTGTTCCTGTCTCTTCCTGTCAGCTGTAAAATAACATCTAAGCCCAGCTCTTTGATGCCGGCAGCAACAAGTAGACTGGATAATCGTGTTTTTGAGTTTGGAGAGTCGGTAACATTGACCGCGTCAGCAATACCTACAAGTGGTAAAACCATATCAACGCTTTGCTTAAGATTTGTCGACACCGCGGGTGTTGTCTCTGACGTAAAAATAAAGTCAGTAGTTTTTGATGAGAACATAATTTGTCACTATTGTTAGCGTTGGCTTTAAACGTCCTGTTGAGCATTAACTATTGAAATTTTTGGACTACTTTATAAGCCCTTACTATCGGACAGAATACGTTGGGATAGCCTAAAAAAGCAATACCAATATTAAAAATATATCACTCTATAAAAAGGTGATAAAGCTACACCGTTAATCAGTGAATAGCTATAATCGAGATTCTCAAATGTCGCATGTTGGTAGGGCTTTCGCTACAGTAGTGGGACAAAATTAAATCAGTTTAATTAGATGCAAATCCCTGAATCCATAAGTTACCGATATCTTTTGCAAAAGGCGTGGCCGATAATCTTGGCCAATGCGTCAGTCCCTTTGTTGGGTCTGGTAGATACTGCTGTGATCGGAAATGTGGGTAGCATTGAAGATCTAGGTGCGATTGCCTTCGGCGCTTTGATTTTTTCTTTTGTTTATTGGAGCTTTGGTTTCTTAAGGATGGGCACCACAGGTTTTGCGGCCCAAGCTTCTGGTAGTGGAGATGAACAAGAGGTGAGAGCGGTGCTCGGCAGGGCATTGCTGATGGCGATTAGTCTTGGCCTTTTGTTGGTTCTGATTCAATGGCCAATTCGGTTCATTGCTTTTTCACTACTTGACGGTAGCGCTCGAGTTGAAGCTGTGGCTCAAGATTATTTTAATATTCGCATCTGGGGTGCGCCAGCGACACTTGCTACGTTTGCCTTGATGGGACTTTTGATTGGCTTGGGTCAGAGTAGAACGCTGCTAATAGTCCAGTTGTTCTTGAACGGACTCAATATCATATTAGATGTATGGTTTGCCGGTATTCTCGGTTGGGGTGCCAGCGGAATAGCGCTGGGGACAGTGATTGCAGAATGGACAACTGTGCTATTAGCAGCATGGTTGGTCTATCGAGAGTTAAATCAGCGCAAGTTGTTAGGAGATGACTTCTGGCCTAGGACCAAAATTATGGACTGGCCTGCTTTGTTAAAAACTGCATCCTCAAATTTGGATATTATGATGCGGACGCTGATTTTGGTGTTCTCTTTTGGTTTTTTTATTAATCAAAGTGCTAAGTTTGGCGACACGATTCTAGCCAGTAACCACATTTTATTACAATTAATATCATTTTCGACTTTCTTCCTAGACGGGTATGCCTTTGTCGTTGAGGCCTTGGTAGGCACTTCCATAGGAGCAAAGCGCAGGGATATTTTTGATCTAGCCGTTCGGCGGTCAACTAACTTGGCTATCATGACTGCAATTTTCTTGGCACTGGCCATTGTATTGTTTGGGCATTTTGCTGTGATGCTACTGACCGATATTAGCGCCGTACGTCTTGCTGCAAACGAATTACTCCCATTATCTGCAATCTATGTGCTGTTTTCATTTGCTGCATTTCAATTAGATGGGATCTTCATAGGGGCTTCTTTTACTCGACGAATGAGAGATGCCGCTGTGATGTCTATCGTCGTTTATCTCTTCGCCTGGTGGGCCCTCTCTGACCCATTTGGAATAGAAGGGCTGTGGGGTGCAATGATTGTTTATATTGTTGCGCGTGCCATTGCCTTGCTGTTGTTTTATCCGTCACTGCGGCGTTCGGTTAGCGCGTGATCGGGAATAATGTAAGGCTTAGGCCCACCCTTAATGGGTATATTGCCAAACAGCTGGGGGACTAAGTTGGCGTTTAAAAGCCTCGGACGTTAAAATTAACGTTTTAGCGATCGATCACTTGGGAAACCGTTATGTGCGAGTTACTGGGGATGAGTGCCAACACCCCCACAGATATATGTTTTAGTTTCACTGGCCTTATGGAGCGCGGTGGTCGAACGGGCCCGCACAGTGACGGTTGGGGCATAGTGTTTTATGAAGGTCGCGGTGCGAGGGCTTTTCATGACCCTAACTCTAGCGCTCAATCTCCGCTGGCTAAATGGGTTAAGGCTTATCCGATTAAAAGTGAAATTGTGCTTAGCCATATTCGGCAGGCAAATGTCGGCGCCATCAGTTTGGAAAATACTCATCCCTTTCAGCGTGAACTCTGGGGCCGCTCATGGTCATTTGTGCATAACGGGCAAATCCCTAAGGTAAAAGATATTCCTTTACGTTTTTATCTGCCTATCGGAGAGACCGACAGCGAACATGCATTTTGCTGGATTCTGGATCGATTACGGAAAGACTACCCAGTTATGCCTGACACTAATGAGCAATGGTTGA
>JABILI010000084.1 GCA_018654575.1 Porticoccaceae bacterium | reverse complement strand
GTGAGCGCGCTTCAAGTGATTCTTGCCCTGTGTGAGAGCGGCAAGCCTCTTTCAGATCTTAAAGCGGGAATGCAAAAATTCCCCCAGATTATGATTAATGTGCGACTGCGGGAGAAGGTTGCTATTGACGATAACAAAGCTATTAATTCGGCAGTGGCTGCGGCTGAGAAAGAGCTGGGCGATCGAGGGCGCGTGTTATTGCGGTCATCGGGTACAGAGCCTTTGATTCGAGTGATGGTAGAAGGAGAAGATCAAGACTTGGTTAGACGGCAGGTGGAAGCGATAGCAAAAATCGTCGAGCAGCAAGTCGGCTGAGATATAGTGCAGGAAAAGACTTTTTCTCAGTTGTAAAATAATCGTTTGTCGGGTAGGCTTTGCGCCCTTTTGCAAGGCACCTCAAAAAGGATGTATCGAGATGGCTAAACCGCTCATAGCGGGCAATTGGAAGATGCATGGCACTGCCGCGGAAGCGGTGGCCTTAGCGCGGCAGTTGGTTAAAAATGAACACAGTTGTGCCGGTGTGCAGCTAGCTATTTTCCCGCCTACTTTGCACTTAGGGTTGGTTGCCTCAGAATTATCGGGAAGCGCAATAGCATTGGGCGCACAGAACGTGTCAGAGCATGGGCCGGGCGCATTCACTGGCGAAGTTTCCGCTGATATGCTGAAAGAGACTGGTTGTGATTACACACTCGTCGGTCATTCAGAAAGACGGACATTGTTCGGTGAAGTTGATGGTGCGGTGGCAGACAAATTTAAAGCTGCGCAGAGATCGGATCTAGTTCCCATTCTTTGCGTTGGAGAGACACTGCAACAAAGGCAGCAGGGTTTAACCTTAGATGTGATTGCCAAGCAGATTAATGCAGTAAAAGACAAAGTAGGAATAGAAAATCTTTGCCGTGGAGTTATAGCCTATGAACCTGTTTGGGCAATAGGTACAGGTGAGGTGGCTAGTCCAGAAGAAGCTCAGCTAGTCCATATAGTGATTAGAGAGCTGTTAGGCCCTGGTGGCATAGGTACTTCACTGCTCTATGGTGGTAGCGTAAAAGCAAGCAATGCAGCAGAGTTGTTTGCGGAACCCGATATTGATGGTGGGTTGGTAGGTGGCGCCTCATTAGAGGCTGATGAATTTTTAAAAATTGCACAGTTAATGACATAAGGGTACGGCAGATCTAATGGAACAATATATTTTATTCTTTCACTTCTTAATCGCAGTGGCGCTCATAGGCCTGATTTTAATTCAACAAGGTAAGGGCGCAGAAGCAGGAGCATCATTTGGCTCGGGTGCTTCTCAGACCGTTTTTGGCAGTGGCGGTAGTTGGAATTTTTTCAGTAAGATGACGGCTATCTTGGCGACCGTGTTTTTTGTCACTAGCGTTAGTTTGGCGTTGATAGCAAAAAACAAAGTGGTCATTGACGATGTACTTCTACCTGAGTTGCAATCAGTCCCAGTGTTGGACGCTCTAGAAACTGAACTTCCTCGTTTGGATGTAGAGGGTTCTGATGACTCTAAAATCCCTCAGTAAATCTATAAATTGTAGTTAAGCCTAAGTGAGATAATTGATAGATACGTTGTCTTGAGGGGCTTTGGAGCCTATAAATTAAGTTAGCTAATTAACCTCTATATTAGCAAGATAACTTACAAAAATAGAAAGATTAAATTTAGTAATGCGGATGTGGCGGAATTGGTAGACGCGTCAGCTTGAGGGGCTGGTGACTTAGGTCGTGGGGGTTCAAGTCCCCCCATCCGCACCACTGAATTTAATTGTTTTACATTTCATGTGTGTTCCAATATTCAAAGGATACCAACCTTTGGAGTTCGGGTCGCATCCGGCAGGTTTAAGTGCTGTTACCCCTCCCCAGATCTGAATAGTGCATCTTCAATACTGGTTTGAATGTCCAGCTCTTAAGTAGCCTCCCCAAAGTAAGCCTCATTAATAAAGGTAGGCAATAAACTCAAACCCATTGTTAAGCGGATGAACTTAGGTTACTGAAAGATTTGAGCTCGCTGTCACCAGAAATACAAAAAGTAGCCGGCATTATAGGTGCAGTGCAGAGTAATTGGTGCGCCAATATGTTTTGCTCGTTCTAGGCTATAGCCATACGCGAGAGAAGGTATAAAGATTGCCACAGCCCAGATCGGAGGGTGGATAATGAGGTGCATTAAGGCAAATACTAGGCTAGTTAAGAGATTAGCGGATGTAATCACAGACCAACTATGATTTAAATGTTTTGCCAAGATCGGCTGTAAGAACCCCCTAAAGATAATTTCTTCTAGTATTGGATACACCAAGACTAATGTTAAGAAAACCTTGATTTCAATGCTGTCCAAGAAGCCTGTTTGGAAATATAAAAAAATCCATACTGGAACAGGGCACAATAGCATGAGATGGAATATCGGGTCTAAATAGAAGCGGCGCATGATTAGAGTAATTCCATATTATATTTTTGGCAGGTTCTTGTGAGACCTATCGGCCTATATAAAATACCCTTTTCAAAAGACACATAGGCTTGAATGGCTATATATTAGCGTGAATATGTAATTTCTCAATGCTGATGTCTCACTTCCTCCTTTATTAAGCGCCTATATTTTGGTATTACACGTATTTTATCTGTTTATTTACTTGTCCAAAGCGATTTTTGGTATTAGAATAGCACTCCATTTAGCCATCTAAACATCTAAACGCATGAACAATACACTTTTAAGCGCAGATTTCGCTCCTTTACCAAACTTGGCTGAGCCAAGATGGTGGACAGGAACGCCTGCATTACCGCCCAAATTATTCACGATTGACGGTGATGAATTCCGCGTGAACGGCGCGCCACTCGAGCCGAGTAAAGAGTTGGCTGAGCGGATGCAGAAAACTTTTAACGATGTTGGCCTTGTCCATGTCATCAATACAGGCCTAGATAAGCTTCAGTCAATGCGGTTGATTGCTACCCAGGTGATTAAAACCCAACGTGACTATGAGGGTGGGGCTAATCCGCGAAAAAGTTTAGAGGCTAATGTATACGAAGTGGGCGCGCCTCTTGAGGCCTGGTTGCATTACCATCACGAAATGGCATATATAGGATCTAGCACGACGATGTTGGGTTTTTTGTGCCATAAAATGCCCAGCGAAGGTGGCTATACCTTTGTTTCAGACAGTGTTCAAGCCACTAATGCGATATTGGCAACTCCATTTGGGCAAAAACTAAAAGATCTTGGTATTTGTTATCACCGTAACTTGACTGACCGCAGAGGGTTTGTGGGCGTTCCAGAAGTGGGTGTTTACAACCATTGGCAGCAGTCGATGATGACGGAAGACCCTGATGAGGCAATAGCGGAAGCGCGTAAGCGTGGTTTGGACGCTGAGTGGGGGGATAATGGATTGTTGAAAACGCGTTATACAGTTTCAGCTTTTGAATATTTCCCTCAATTGGATAGAAATTTGCTCTATAGCAGCATGGCGGACGATAGCGCTTGGTTTGATACCTGGCCTCTGGTCCAACATTTGCCGATAAGTGATCGCCCGTTGAAACTGACCTTTGGCGATGGCTCTGAAATGACCTACGATGAAAAGCAACTATTCCTCGACGTGTATGACGACTATGGCATCCCTATTGAGTGGGAAGTCGGTGATGTGGCGCTTATTTGTAATTATCGTTTCGCTCATGGTCGTCCAGCAGTTCACGTTAAAGAAGGTGAGGAACGTGAATTAGGCGTGCTTATTGGTGATGCTTTTGATAGATTACAAACCTTTGATGATAAGTGGTAATTAGCTGGCGTCTATAGACCGTGTCAGCTTTCTAATGAGTTGGCGACGAGACTTAAATGCGTACCTTAATTGATGAAATTTCTGTCCTTCTGGGTGTATCTTCGCTTTTTTTAGGCGATGACATTAGTGAAAAATACTATGCTGACTGGAGTGGAGCAGACGCCTGCGCTCCAGTTGTATTGGTTAAGCCAAATACTACCGAACAGTTATCCCAAGTTATGGCTCTCTGCCATAAGCATGATCAGTCTGTGGTTGTTCAAGGCGGACTAACGGGCTTGGCTGGGGGTGCTACACCCTTAGATGGAGAGCTTGCCGTTTCTCTCGAGAGAATGCAGGGTGTTGAAGAAATAGACCCCACTGCCATGACCTTAACAGCCCTTGCAGGGACCCCTTTACAGGTTCTACAAGATGCTGCTAATGAGCATAATTTATTACTGCCTTTGGATCTTGGCGCTCGCGGTAGTTGTCAGATAGGTGGCAATGTTTCGACTAATGCGGGTGGGACGGAAGTTATTCGCTATGGCATGACAAGGTCTTTGGTATTAGGCCTAGAAGCGGTTTTGGCTGATGGTACGGTGATTGACGCTACTAACAAAATGATTAAGAACAACTCTGGATATGATCTCAAGCATTTATTTATCGGTTCTGAAGGGACCCTAGGGATAGTCACTCGGGTGGTTCTTCAGTTACAGCCCAAGGCAGGCAGTTCCCATACGGCACTCTGCGGGCTTAATAGCTATGAATCTGCGACCCAATTGCTTGTTGAGCTAAAGCGAAGTCTTGGATCAGGACTTACCGGTTTTGAGCTGATGTGGGACAATTATTACAACAAAGTATTAGAAACAATTGCTGATTTGACTGATCCATTAGAGGGTGCATTTCCCTTTTATCTATTGGTGGAATATAAAGATAATGATGTTGAATTGGGATCAGAGCGTTTTGAGTCTGCTCTTTTCAAGCAACTAGAATTAGGGATAATTGCAGACGCAGTGATTGCAAAGTCACATCAAGACGCAGCCATTTTTTGGCAAATACGTGATGGTATAGGGGAGCTTTTTCAGGTTTTAGGTCCTGTATCAAATCAGGATGTAAGCCTTCCCATTAGCCAAATTGGCGTTTTTACGAAAGACTTAAAGGAACGCTTGGTCGCTAAGTACCCTAACATTGGCTTGTTGTTGTTTGGGCATATTGGCGATAATAATTTGCATGCTGTTGCCTACACCGGTCTTGAAGAAGACAAATTTAAAATCAATCATGACATTATGCTCATGATTGGTGAGTATAACGGTGCTATAACCGCAGAGCATGGGATAGGTGTATTGAAGAGGGATTACTTATCGCAGTCTCGCTCTGACAGTGAAATATCCCTCATGAAAACGCTGAAGTCTGCGATGGATCCCAAGGGAATTTTAAACCCTGGCCGAGTGATTAAGTAAGCAGACTATTCCGAGACACCCGTATTAGCAATATTCGAGTTCATAAGGTAAAGCGTACCTAGCGACCCAGCCTAGAAATTTCTACTGATATTGAATGCAATTGACCGAGAACTATTTACAATAGTATTTCAGACGAAAACGCTTTTTAGGATATTTCGATAATGTTAGGAAAACTAATTGCCGGTAGTCTTGGTTTTATGGTGGCGGGACCTTTTGGCGCAGCATTGGGACTCTATGTTGGCCATCAATTTGATCGTGGGGTGGGCGGTTTCTCTCGTCCTGTTTCTGCGGCGGATCAGGCTCGTATTCGTGCGGCTTTCTTTGAGACGGTATTCAGCTTATTAGGGAATGTTGCTAAGGCTGACGGCCGCGTTTCAAGTATAGAGGTCTCTCAGGCTGAAAGCCTAATGGCTAAAATGAATTTGGACGCGGTTGCTAGGCGTCGGGCCATTGACCTATTTAAGGCAGGATCTGGTACGAATTTTTCGGTTGACGATGTCATGCAACGATTTATGGAGGTTTGTGGCAGAAACAATAATCTAAAACAACAACTTCTGAACTGTTTGATATCTTTGGCTATGGCCGACGGTGATTTACACGCAGGTGAGCAAGATGTGCTGCGCAAAGTAGCAAGTCATTTAGGGTTCTCTTCGGCAATATTTGATCAATTCATCCAGATGATCAAAGCTCAGTCTCAGTTTGGGGGAGCCGGGTCTGGCGCAGGCGCCCAAAGTCGACCATCACGAAATCAGCTGGCGGATGCTTATCAGGCTCTCGGAGTCTCAGATAAAAGTTCGATGAGGGAGGTCAAAAAGGCTTATCGAAAGCTAATCAGCCAGAATCACCCAGATAAATTAATTGGTCAAGGAATGCCTGAAGATATGATTAGTCTAGCGACACAGAAGACCCAAGAAATCCAAGTAGCCTATGATTTAATCGTTAAACACCTCAAAGAATCTTAGTGAGGTCACTTTGAGTAGTCAGAGCCTCATTTGGCGAGCAATAAAAAGTACTATTATTAATAATGGTTTGTTGACCTAACCGCAGCGCCTACCTATAATGCTCGACCTCTTAAGGAGGGTGGTTTGTCGTTTAAACCACGGTGTCGGTGCGGGATGGAGCAGTCTGGTAGCTCGTCGGGCTCATAACCCGAAGGTCGTTGGTTCAAATCCAGCTCCCGCTACCAATTTTTTATTAAATTGACACCACAAGTAATGTGCATTTCACGATTTATTGTCTATGCTTGCATTACGTCAGTAGAAAAAGGGGTCTCGCTTGTTTAGCAAGACAATTTCTACTCTGAACACTCGCGTCAGGTCTGGCGCAAATCGAGGAGCCCCATATTGGGGCTTTTCTTTAGCAGAAGATAAATGGGCCATGGCCCATTTTTTGTTTGTCAGGAGGGTGCTATGGCTGTGGCCGACGTTAAGATAAAAGAGTTACTGCAGCCGGTGATTGAGGCTTTGGGTTGCCAACTTTGGGGTGTCGAGTTGCAATCTGGGCCTAAGACTAAATTATTGAGAATTTTCATTGATCGACAAGATGACTTAATCGGCATCGAAGATTGCGAAAGAGTCAGCCGTCAATGTAGCAGTATCCTTGATGTTGAAGATGTTATTAATGGTGAGTATATTCTAGAGGTATCTTCGCCAGGTATGGACCGTCCGTTGTACGAGATCGGACATTATCAAAAGTATGTTGGTGAAGAAATTTCACTTAAATTGCGATTCCCTTACGAGGGTCGGCGCAACTTTAAGGGCCGTTTAACTGTAGTTGATGGCGATGAAATTATTATGGTGGCGACAGATCATGAATTTCTGTTTCCGATTGAAGCGATAGAAAAGGCTAACGTGGTTCCTCGATTTTGAGGCATGTGGAGTTTATTAAATGAGTAAAGAAATTTTAATGGTTGCAGAGGCCGTATCTAATGAAAAGGGTGTGGACCAAGAGATAATTTTTGAAGCGATTGAGCAGGCACTGGCAACAGCAACAAAAAAACGCTACGAAGAGGGCGCTAACGTGCGCGTAGTGATCGATCGAGAGACAGGCGATTACGAGTCTTTCCGTTGGTGGGACGTTGTTGCAGATGATGTCATGGCTGAGCTCGGCACTCAGTTTACTACTGAAGAGGCGATTGAAAAAGATCCGACCTTGAAAGTGGGTGACACATTCGAAGAAAGCGTCGAGAACATTGTGTTCGGTCGCATAGCGGCACAAACAGCTAAGCAAGTTATTGTTCAGCGAGTAAAAGATGCTGAACGTGAGTTGGTGGTCAATCGCTTTAAACATCGCGTTGGCGAGCTACTTAACGGAACTGTTAAAAAAGTAACACGTGATCACATTGTGGTAGATTTTGGTGAAAATGCTGAAGGTATGTTGCCTCGTGAAGAGCTGGTTGGACGAGAGATATTCCGCATTAATGACCGTACTCGAGTCATTTTGCTAGGTATTAGGGAAGACACTCGTGGGCCGCAACTTTTAGTGTCTCGCGCTACACCAGAAATGCTAGTTAAGTTATTTGAAATTGAAGTGCCTGAAATTTCAGAAGGAATTATCGAAATCAAGGGTGCGGCTCGAGATCCCGGTCAGCGCGCTAAGATTGCGGTTAAAAGTAAGGATGCGCGGATTGATCCAGTTGGCGCTTGCGTTGGTATGCGTGGAGCTCGTGTCCAGGCGGTTTCAAATGACTTAGATGACGAACGAGTTGATATTATCTTGTGGGATGATAACCCTGCACAGTTAGTCATCAATGCAATGGCGCCAGCAGAAGTTGAGTCATTGATTGTTGATGAAGATACGCACTCTATGGATGTTGCTGTGCAAGCTGACAACTTAGCTCAAGCTATTGGTAAGGGCGGTCAGAATGTTCGTCTTGCCTCTGAGTTGACTGGTTGGACAATTAACGTAATGACTGTTGAAGATGCGCTAGAGAAGCAAGAGGCTGAATCCTCAAACTTTGTTGAAAGCTTAATGAAGGCACTGGATGTTGATGAAGACGTTGCGGTAGTGCTGGTCGAGGAAGGCTTTACTAGTATTGAAGAGGTGGCCTATGTGCCCCTCGAAGAGATGAGTGCTATTGAAGGTTTTGATGAAGATCTTGCCGAAGAACTGCGCTCTAGGGCAAAAGACGCTTTACTGACTAGGGCTCTGACCAGTGAAGAAGAGTTGTCGAACTCCGAACCAGCAGATGATTTGTTGGAAATGGAAGGCATGGATAAAACATTAGCCTATAAACTAGCGGCAAAAAACATTATCACCATGGAAGATCTCGCTGAGCAAGCTGTTGATGAGCTTATGGATGTTGAAGAAATGGACGAAGAAAAAGCCGCAACATTAATTATGACTGCACGTGCACCTTGGTTTGCTGAAGAGCAAGGTGAGTAATTAATCCGGCGGTAATAGAGGATAACTGATGGCTGAAGTTACAGTAACTGAATTAGCAAAAATCGTGGGCGCATCTGTTGATCGTTTGCTTATGCAAATGAAAGAGGCGGGACTTAACCATAGTTCTGCAGATGCTAATGTCTCTGATGAAGAGAAGCAGACCTTATTAGCTTACTTAAAAGGACTTCACGGTGAAAATACAGGTGAGCCCAAGAAGATCACTTTGCGCCGTAAAACTGTTAGTACCCTGAGATCCGCAAATCGCAAGACGGTCAATATCGAAGTCCGTAAGAAGCGTACCTATATTAAACGTAGCGATGAAGAATTGCAGGCTCAGGCTGACATAGAGCTTGAAATCAAAGCGCGAGAAGAAGCTGAGGCAGCAGCGCGAGCTTTAGTGGAAGAGCCGCCAGTGAAGAGAGGCTCTGGAACGGATGATATTGAAGAGCAACGTCTTTCTGCTATTGCGAGCCGACGTAAAGTTGAAAATGAAGCTCTAGTTGCCGCTGAGCAAGAGGCTAAAGGAAAGCTAGAAGAGGATGCTCGCAAAGCTGCAGAAGCTGCTTCAGCTCTTGAAAGTGACGAGGCGAAAAAAGCTGGAAAAACAACTAAGCATATTTCTATGCCAGCCTCTGAGCCTATTCAAGACAAAGCGCGCAGGCATGGTAAGCCGATAGATGACGATGAAGATAAATTAGGTAAAAAAGCAAAGAAACCTCTCGGTAAGTCGGGTAAAAAGAAAGGTCGTTTGCAGCTAGATGACGTTGGCGACGATAAGAAAAAAAGGAGTCGTCTTAGAACAACAACAGCGGTCTTAAAAATAGATAACAAGCATACATTTAAAAGACCCGTTGACAAAAAGATTCTGGACGTTGCAGTTCCAGAGGAATTAACGGTCTCTGATCTTGCCCTGAAAATGTCGGTTAAGGCGAGATTAGTTATTAAGGAGTTAATGAAGTTAGGTGTTATGGCTGATATGGAGCAGATGATTGACCAGGAGACGGCCTTTCTGGTTGTCGAGGAACTGGGGCATCATCCCGTTGCTGCCGTTGAAGACACAGTCGAAGACGAATTAACCAAACAGTTTAATGTCGTTGAAAGTCAAACTAATGGAGAGCCGAGAGCGCCTATCGTTACGGTGATGGGCCATGTTGATCATGGTAAAACATCATTACTAGACTGTATTAAAAAAACCCATGTAGCTTCCAGTGAAGCGGGTGGTATTACGCAGCATATTGGTGCCTACCATGTGAATACACCTAAAGGGATGGTGACTTTCTTAGATACTCCAGGTCACGCAGCCTTTACCGCAATGCGAGCTCGAGGCGCGCAGGCCACTGATGTGGTTATTTTGGTTGTTGCCGCTGATGACGGTGTCATGCCGCAAACCGAAGAAGCCATTCAACATGCGCGCGCTGCTGGAGTACCTCTAGTGGTTGCCATTAATAAAATGGATAAAGAAGGCGCTGATTCAGAGAGAGTTACTAGTGAATTGGGAGCCAAAGATGTTATCCCTGAAGAGTGGGGCGGTGATACTCAGTTTATTAAAGTCTCTGCAGAGACTGGTGATGGCATCGAAGAATTACTTGAAGCGGTGCTTCTGCAATCGGAGTTACTGGAGTTAACAGCACCTGTCGACGTACCAGCTCGTGGTGTGATTGTTGAAGCTCGGGTGGACAAAGGTAAAGGTGTTGTCGCAACAGCGCTGGTTCAGCAAGGCACTTTGCGTAAGGGTGATTTTATCTTGGCTGGTGAGAGCGTTGGTAAGATTCGAGCGATGACCGATGAAATGAAAAAGCCCATCCGTGATGCTGGCCCGTCGATACCTGTTGAGATATTAGGTTTGGATGAGGCCCCTAATGCGGGAGATGAGTTTTTTGTCGTTGAAGATGAGCGTAAAGCAAAAGAAATTGCTGATTTGCGGGTGACTAAGTCTCGCCACGACCGTATGTCTAGGCAGCAGGCCGCTAAACTAGAAAATATGTTTACGGATATGGGTGCTGATCAAGCAAGCAAGTTAAATCTAATTGTGAAAACTGATGTTCGTGGATCTTTGGAAGCGATTAATAGCGCGCTGAACGATTTTGCCACAGATGAAGTTGCCGTTGATATCGTCGCGTCGGGTGTAGGTGGTATTACCGAATCGGATATTAATCTCGCGATTACGACGGGGGCCATCGTTTTAGGCTTCAACGTAAGAGCTGGTGGCACTGCCAGAGGGCTGGCAGAAAAAGAAGAAGTGGAGGTGCGTTATTACAGTATTATTTATAATCTTCTAGACGAGGTGAAATTAGCCCTTTCAGGAATGTTGGCACCAGAGACTCGTGAAGAGATTGTTGGTATAGCTGAGGTTCGCGATGTTTTCCGCTCACCTAAGTTTGGCGCTATTGCTGGTTGCATGGTTATTGAAGGTACCGTGTTCAGAAGCAAACCAATACGTGTTCTGCGCGATGACGTGGTTATCTATCAAGGTGAATTGGAATCCTTGCGTCGATTTAAAGATGAAGCTACTGAAGTCCGTAACGGTATGGAATGTGGTGTTGGAGTCAAGGATTATAATGATGTTAAGGTTGGCGATATCATTGAGGTATACGACGTTACTCAAGTGAAGCGCTCTCTTTAGGTGAAGCTTTGCAAACGACATTTAATTAGGTGTAATTAAAGACTACTATGCCAAGAGAATTTACCCGAGCAGAACGTGTTTCAGACGCCGTCCAACAAGAGTTGGCGGTACTGATTCGCGATGAAGTTCGTGATCCACGAGTAGGCATGGTAAGCGTCACTGATGTTGATGTTAGTCGAGATCTAGCGTATGCCAAGATTCACGTCACCTTTGTAGGTGATCATTCCCAAAAAGAAATAGACGAGGCCATGGCGGCATTGAATGGTGCGTCAGGGTATCTACGTAAATTGCTTGCTGGCAGCATAAAGTTGCGCATCACGCCCAAACTTAATTTTGTGTTTGATGAAAGTGGTCGCCGCGGGCAGCATCTATCTGCATTGATTGATTATGCTATATCAACGCAACCTGATACAGAGCAAAAGGGTTAGTAATCTTGTCTCGTCGGCGTAATCGCGGTCGTTCGATCAATGGTATATTTTTGCTGAATAAACCTTTGGGACTATCCTCAAACCAAGCACTGCAACGAGTAAAAAATTTATTTGACGCGAATAAGGCTGGGCATACTGGCAGTCTTGATCCTTTGGCGACGGGTGTTTTACCTATTTGCTTGGGAGAGGCGACGAAGTTTAGTCAGTTTCTGTTAGATTCAGACAAGCATTACCTCAGTACTTTCACCTTGGGCGTCAGTACGGAGACAGGTGACTCTGATGGTGCGATTCGCAGAGAGCAGGATGCCTCGTCGGTCACCCTTAAGAAAATCGAAAAAGGGGTTGAGGTGTTCAGGGGGAAAATTCAGCAAATACCCTCTATGTATTCAGCGTTAAAGCATAATGGGCAGCCGCTTTATAAACTTGCTCGGCAGGGTGTTGTGGTCGAGAGAGAAGCTAGGGCAATAAATGTTTTCAGCTATAAAATACTCGCATTTCGGCCAGGAAAAACGGCACAAATTGATGTGGAAGTACATGTTAGCAAGGGGACCTATGTTCGAAGTTTGGCGGAAGATCTTGGAGAGCTATTGGGCTGTGGGGCGCACGTCAGCGCACTACACCGACATATTGCTGGACCTTTTGCCGATGATCAGACGGCAACTCTTGAAGAGTTGAAAAGACTAAGGAAGAATACAGAGCCTTGTGGGCTAGATCACCTACTAAAGCCGATGGATATTGCTGTCGCAGATAGGATGGCGGTTGAATTATCACCAATTGTGGCTAGCTATTTTCAGTTAGGACAGGCAGTAATGTCGCCACAGGCCTTTCGTAATGGCCAAGAAGGGGATATAGTGCGCGTCTTTCGCGAAGGCGGAGACTTTTTGGGTGTTGGTGAAGTGATGGATGATGGCAAGGTAGCGCCAAAACGTTTGGTTGTTGAGGGAGCTTAGAGCTCTGCGGCAAGACTCTTAAAGTTAGTAATTGAAGCATTTGGGTAGTAGATAATCTATTGCCATATTAAGACTGACGCAGTAGCGTCAGATATCAAGTTAGGCTGTCTGTAAATATGCGCGGGCAAGCCTGAATTTTTTAATTCGCATATTGGAGAAAATCATCATGGCACTAAGTGCAGAAGAAAAAGCAGCAATCGTAGCGGAACATGCTACCTGTGAAAATGATACAGGTTCACCTGAGGTTCAGGTTGCATTGCTAACCGTAAATATCAATAAGCTACAGGGCCATTTTGGCGATCATAAGAAAGATCACCATTCACGGCGTGGTTTAATTCGTATGGTTAATCAGCGTCGTAAATTACTCGATTATTTGAAGAGTAAAAATATCGATCGCTATAGCCAGCTAATTAAGAAGCTAGGTTTACGACGATAAGTGTTCATGGTGCGACTCCTTCAATCTGGGCTGCACTGTTAATGAGCACATAATTTAATCGTCTGAACAGGATGTCTGTGTCTATGCTGATCGAGTTACTTATGACTGCCATTTTCTGGTCGTTATAAGTAACCCGAGCAGCGCACTATCAGAACCTCAGTAAGGCGCCATAAGGTAAATAAACAGAGGTAAAATTATGAATCCTTTAATTAAGAAGTTTCAATACGGTAATCATACCGTTACTTTAGAGACTGGCCGCATTGCCCGACAGGCAACTGGTGCAGTGTTATGTTCAATCGATAATACCTCAGTACTTTGTACTGTTGTTGGTGCAAGAGAAGCTAAAGCGGGTATGGATTTTTTCCCTCTTGGCGTTCACTACGTTGAAAAGGCTTACGCTGCAGGAAAAATTCCTGGTGGTTTCTTTAAGCGCGAAGGCCGTCCAAATGAGAAAGAGACATTGACCTCACGTCTTATTGATCGGCCTATACGCCCTCTTTTTCCCAACGGCTTTAAGAATGAAGTACAGGTTGTCTGTACTGTAATGTCTGCTGAGAAAAACATCGATCCAGATATTGCGGCAATGATTGGCACTTCAGCTGCACTTTCTATTTCTGGTATTCCTTTTAATGGCCCAATCGGTGGTGCTCGAGTAGGATATACGGAAGAGCAAGGTTATCTGCTCAATCCAACCTATAGCGAACTCGCTGATTCTTCATTGGATATGATTGTAGCTGGCACTAAAGACGCAGTTTTAATGGTTGAGTCTGAAGCTAGCGAGCTTTCTGAAGATACAATGTTGGGCGGTGTATTGTTTGCTCATCAAGAAATGCAGACGGTGATTAGTGTCATCGAAGAACTGGCTTCTGAAGCTGGTAAGCCACGTTGGGATTGGCAAGTAGAAGAAGACAATGTGGACCTCAAGGCGGCATTGACAGCTGCTGTTGGTGCTGATTTGGACGCTGCTTATCAGGTGGTTGATAAACAGGCTCGCGTAGTGAGCGTGAATGCTCTTCGCGATCGTGCTACAGCTGAATTAGCATCAGATGATGGCCATTCAGCTGAAGATTTAAAAGACGCGTTTAAAAAGCTTGAGAAAAACATTGTTCGTGGCCGAATTATTCGTGGTGAGCCACGCATTGATGGGCGAGATACTAAAACGGTTCGTGGGATTAACGTTGAGGTTGGTATCCTTGATCGCGTTCATGGTTCATCACTGTTTACACGTGGCGAGACTCAGGCGATTGTTGCTGCCACACTTGGCTCCACACGTGATTCTCAGATGATTGATGCTCTTGAGGGTCGTCGTGATGATCCTTTCATGTTGCACTATAACTTTCCTCCATACTCAGTAGGTGAGTGTGGACGTATCGGTTTTACTAGTCGCCGTGAAGTAGGTCATGGTCGTTTGGCTCGTCGTGGTATTAATGCGGTATTGCCTAACCCTGAAGAGTTTCCTTACGCCATTCGTGTAGTATCAGAAATCACTGAGTCTAATGGCTCCAGCTCTATGGCATCTGTGTGCGGTTCAAGTTTGGCATTAATGGATGCTGGTGTACCTTTAAAAGCACCTGTTGCAGGTATTGCTATGGGTCTAGTTAAAGAAGACCAAGGGTTCGCCGTACTGACTGATATTTTGGGTGATGAAGATCATCTTGGTGATATGGACTTTAAAGTCGCCGGAACAGCTGCTGGAATAACGGCATTGCAGATGGATATCAAAATTGAAGGTATCACTGAAGAGATTATGGAAATTGCTCTTGATCAAGCCAAGGACGCTCGCCTTTATATTCTTGGAGAGATGAATAAAGTTCTTAGTACTGGTCGTGATGAGGTTGCAGAAACTGCGCCACGTATGGGCATGCTGCAAATTGATTCAGATAAGATTCGTGATGTTATTGGTAAGGGTGGAGCGACTATTCGTGGCCTATGTGAAGACCACAATTCCACCATCGACATTAATGACGATGGCGCAGTGAAGATCTACTCAGAAGATACTGACAGTCTCAATGCTGCAATGGATGCGATTAAAGCCATTGTTGCTGATCCAGAGCCAGGCACTATCTATGACGGTAAAGTTGTTCGGATCGTAGACTTCGGTGCCTTTGTTAACTTTATGCCGGGTACTGATGGTCTTGTACATATTTCTCAGATCGCTCAGGAACGTGTTGCTAAGGTGACTGATTATCTAACCGAAGGCCAAGACGTTCGAGTTAAGGTCACAGAGATTGATAATCGTGGTCGAGTTAAGCTGTCCATCAAGGAAGCGCAGATTGAAGAGGGCACTGTGCCTGAAGCTGCGCCAGCTGAAACTGCAGAGACAGAGCAAAAGCCGGACGCATAGGTTTTTGTTACTAAAGAACCCCAGCCTCTAGCTGGGGTTTTTTGCTTAAAATTCACCATTTTGATAATTTAATAGACCTAGGTCGATGCTAAACTCAGTAATTCCGAAGCATGGGAGACCGTTTGATCAGTGACTTTAGCGCCTCCTAGCATGCGTGCTAGCTCTGCCACTCGCTGTTGATGATCAAGGGGAGACATAAGAGACTCTGCATTATTGTCTTCAATGACTTTACTTGCTCGATAGTGATGATGAGCGTGCGCCGCCACCTGGGGCTGGTGAGTGACACTGATAACCTGGCCACGGTCACCTAATTGTTTGAGCAATTGACCAACAATATCTGCTGTACTTCCGCCAATACCGACATCCACCTCATCAAATACGAGGGTGGGGATTTTCGAATGACTAGCGGCAACCACCTGAATGGCCAGACTAACACGAGATAGCTCTCCCCCGGAGGCTATTTTTGCAAGCATTTTATGCGGTTGTCCTGGGTTCGTTGCTAGTAGAAACTCGATTTCTTCCAGGCCATTTAACTGATATCCCTCAGGATTAACTGGGGTAAGTTGTATTAATAACTCAGCGCCTTCCATAGACAGTCGATGCAACTGCTCATTTATCTCTGCCGCCATTGTTGTTGCTGCTTTGGTTCTCGCGGCACTAAGTTTGTTAGCCGCTCGTTCATAGTTTACGGCTAATTCGGCGAGTTGCTGTTGCAATGTTTCAATATTATCACTGCCACCCATTAGGCTACTCAGTTCGGCTTCTAGCGTCTTGAGAGTTTCTGCTAATTGGTCAGGATTAACTCTATGTTTGCGGCCTAATTGGAAAATAACGGATAGCTGATCTTCTACCAACTGTAGCCTCTGGGGATTTGCTTCAAATCGATCAATATGATGTTCTATCCCACTGATGGCCTCTTCAACTTGTATAAGGCCGTTCTGTAGTAATTCTTCAGCACCCATTAATGCGTCAGGCTTATGTTTTAACCCTGTTAAAATAGAGATAGCTCTGTTAAGTCCATCACGTATGTTAAAACCTTCAGTTTGGTCGCAGATTGCCAATAGACTATGGCTGTCTTGCAGTATCTGTTCGGCATTTGCCAGAGTTTGCTGCTCGGTTTCTAGCTTTTTCAATGTCATAGGGTCGAGATCTAGCTGTTGTAGTTCATTAACCTGAAAACTGAGTAAATCTTTACGTGCGAGTAATTCATCAGAGCGATTCATTAATTCCGATAGATTTTTTTCTACTTTATGCCATCCACGAAAATGGTTGCCGACTTGTGAGGCAAGATCTCCTGCAGAAGCATACTCATCAACTAGCTTGCGGTGAGTCTCTTTACGCAATAGCGACTGATGCTCATGTTGACTATGGATATCTGCGACCATATCGCCCAATTGTTGGAGCTGTTGCATGGTACAAGGCTGACCATTGATATAACCCTTTGAACGGCCTTCTGAGGTATAAATACGACGCAGAATACAGCTTTCATGGATCTCAAAGTCCTGCAATTCCATCCACTGTTGAGCATCCTTTATAGAGCTGATATCAAAGGTTGCTGAGATTTCCGCACGTTTTTTGCCGTGGCGAATGGTGCCACTATCTGCGCGATCTCCCAGTGCCATACCCAATGCGTCAAGCACCAATGATTTTCCAGCACCGGTTTCACCAGTAATAGCCGTTGTACCCTTAGAAAATTCGATTTCAAGAGATTCCACTAGGGTGTAATTACTGATATTAATTGAAAGAAGCAAAGTTTTATCACCAAACAGTTAACAGATGGCCCATCAGAGCAGATTAATCATAGGTTATCGCTTGAAACTTGGAAGTTTGTCCCCATATGTAGCCATAGGGTAATGGTAACTAACCATCTAATCAATAATCTTGAGCATTCGTGTATTAAGAGGCACAGAAATTGAGGAAGAAAATATGCAAGATGAAGTAAATAGCGGCGCAGAAGATATGGTCGACTCTGCAGAGACTTCTGCTGAGGATACTGCGACCCAAGCTGAAAAAATTGACGCAGAGATTGTTGAGGAGCTTCTGGGTGATGATCAGCTGACTGAGACAGAGACTCTGCAGGAGCAAGTTAGCAATGCTAATGATCAGGTATTACGAATTCAAGCCGAGATGCAGAATATGCGACGCAGAGCCGAGCGTGATGTGGAGAATGCACACAAATTTGCATTGGACAAATTCACCGCTGAACTATTGCCAGTGGTTGATAACCTAGAACGTGCGCTGGGTACGATTGATACTTCTGATGAGTCTCAGCAGCTAGTTTTTAAAGGTCTAGAGTTAACGTTAAAGTCATTTTCTGACGTCCTTGCCCGTTTTAAAATTGAAGCAATCGACCCTGCCGGGCAGCCATTTGATGCGGATCTTCACCAAGCAGTGAGTATGGTGTCTAATGCTGATCTGGAACCCAACACGGTGATGGACGTATTTCAAAAAGGTTATACCTTGAACGGTCGATTAGTTCGACCAGCCATGGTCGTGGTATCCAAAGCGAGTTAATTGAATTATTGGTTAGGTGCCCTTGAATTTACTAAAAATGCACCCACATAAAGACCAAGAAACAAATTTTTAAAGACAACGCCTTAAACAGGCTTTATGACAAGTAACGGAGAGAGAAGTGATGGGAAAGATTATCGGAATTGATTTGGGAACGACCAACTCATGTGTTGCGGTGCTCGAAGGCGATAAACCCAAGGTAATTGAAAATGCGGAGGGGGCGCGCACCACGCCATCTGTGGTTGCCTATGTTGATGATGGAGAAATATTAGTTGGTCAGTCAGCTAAACGACAGGCTGTGACCAACCCAGAGAATACGGTTTACGCGGTCAAGCGTCTTATTGGCCGTCGCTTTGAAGATAAAGTGGTTAAAAAAGATATTAAAATGGTGCCCTATAAAATTGTAAAAGCCGATAACGGTGATGCATGGGTCGAAATTAAGGGTGATAGTAAAGCCGCACCGCAGATTTCTGCGGAGATTCTCAAGAAGATGAAAAAGACGGCTGAAGACTATTTGGGTGAAAAGGTAACTGAGGCGGTCATTACCGTTCCTGCCTACTTTAATGATTCACAGCGTCAAGCAACTAAAGATGCTGGGCGGATAGCGGGATTAGACGTAAAGCGCATTATCAACGAGCCTACGGCTGCAGCGCTCGCTTATGGTATTGATAAGAGTACAGGTGACAGTATTGTAGCTGTGTACGATCTCGGAGGTGGTACCTTTGATATTTCGATTATTGAAATCGCAGATGTCGATGGTGAGAAGCAATTTGAAGTATTAGCCACTAATGGCGATACATTCCTTGGTGGTGAAGACTTCGATATGCGTTTGATCGAGTATTTATCAGCAGAATTCAAACAAGATAGCGGCATTGATCTGCATGGCGATCCACTGGCAATGCAGCGTCTAAAAGAGTCTGCCGAGAAGGCAAAAATTGAGCTGTCTTCGAGCCAGCAAACGGAAGTGAATTTACCTTATATAACGGCTGATTCTACTGGCCCTAAGCACCTTGTTGTGAAACTGACTCGCGCTAAGCTTGAATCGCTGGTTGAAGATCTGGTTGAGCGCTCATTAGGGCCACTAAAAGTTGCTCTAAAAGATGCTGGTAAGTCGACTTCTGAAATTAATGAGATTATCTTGGTGGGCGGCCAGACGCGTATGCCGCAGGTACAGGAAAAAGTGACGGCATTCTTTGGTAAAGAGCCGCGTAAAGATGTTAATCCAGATGAAGCTGTTGCTGTCGGCGCTGCCTTGCAGGGCGCGGTTTTGGCTGGTGATGTAACAGACGTGTTGTTGCTTGATGTTACGCCTCTGAGCTTAGGTATTGAGACTATGGGTGGTGTAGCAACGCCGGTAATTGAGAAAAACACTACGATTCCTACTAAGAAATCTCAGATTTTCTCTACCGCTGATGATAACCAGACCGCGGTGACCATCCACGTGGTACAGGGTGAGCGTAAGCAGGCGACTGGCAATAAATCACTGGGTCGTTTTGACCTGGCAGATATCCCACCGTCTCCTCGTGGCATGCCGCAGATTGAAGTGACCTTTGATATTGATGCCAACGGTATCTTGCATGTTGGCGCTAAAGATAAGGCTACAGGCAAGGAGCAGTCAATCATTATCAAAGCATCCTCAGGTCTATCTGATGAAGAAATTGATGCAATGGTTAAGGATGCCGAAGCTAATGCCGCCGAAGATCAGAAGTTTGAAGCCTTAGTTCAGGCTCGTAATACTGCAGATGGCTTAGCTCATGCAGCCAAGAAAACTCTCGAGGAAGCTGGTGACAAAGCTTCTGAGGAAGAGAAAGCTGCAATCGAGGCCGGTATTAAGCAGGTTGAAGAAGCTGTGCAGAGCGACGACAAAGATGCCATCGATGGGGCCGCGAAAGTGCTTTCTGAGGCATCGGCAGGTCTTGCCCAGAAGATGTATGCAGAACAGGCTGAAGCGGGCGAGCAGTCATCTGGCGACGAGCCGGCAGGTGATGATGCTATGGATGCTGAATTTGAAGAAGTTAAAGATGAGAAAGAAGAGGATGTGAAAGAAGATAGTAAGTAATTACTGTTGGTAAGTATTTTTACCCTCTGTTCTGATTAGGCGCGAAAAGAATTTCGAAGAGAGTTTCGAGAGGGCTTTCGCGCTTATTTTTTTAAGGTTTTATGGTCAACCAATAAGGCTTGACTATTAAGGTTGGGAAGACGTTTAAATTATGGCAAAACGCGATTATTACGAAGTGCTAGGGGTTGATAAGGGTGCCACTGACCAGGAAGTAAAGAAGGCATTTCGTCGTATAGCGATGAAGTTTCATCCCGATCGCAATTCTAATGACAAAGACTCAGATGAGAAATTCAAAGAGGCACAGGAAGCCTATGAAATTCTCGGTGACGCAGAGAAGAAATCCGCTTATGACCGTTTCGGTCACGCCGGTGTCGACCAGAATGGTGGTGGTCACGGAGCTGCTGGGTTTAGCGATGTCTTTGGCGATGTCTTTGGCGATATTTTCGGTGGCGGTGGCGGACGTAGTCGCGGTGGACCTGCTCGTGGTTCAGATCTGCGCTATGACCTTCAGCTAGATCTAGAGGATGCAGTTAAGGGCAAGACTGTTCAGATCGACATTCCAACGATGACTCACTGTGATCCCTGCGGTGGTTCAGGAGCAAGAAAAGGCACTTCTCCCACTACTTGTGATACGTGCAGTGGTGCCGGTCAGGTTCGTATGTCCCAAGGATTCTTTTCGGTTCAGCAGGCTTGCCCAAAATGCCGGGGCCGTGGAAAGATGATTACCGATCCCTGTGGAAGTTGTCATGGACAGGGTGTGAAGGAAGAGCGCAAGACCCTATCTGTTAAAATTCCTGCAGGCGTTGATACCGGTGATCGTATTCGACTTGCGGGGAAGGGTGAAGCTGGACCCCAAGGGGGACCTGAAGGCGATCTTTATGTTGAGATGCATGTTCGTGAGCATGCGATCTTTGTTCGTGATGGCAGCCATTTACATTGTGAGGTGCCAATTAGCTTTGCTCAGGCAGCTTTGGGGGGTGACCTTGAGGTTCCAACCCTTTCGGGGAAAGTGAAACTAAAAATTCCAGTGGAAACCCAAAGTAGCAAGTTATTTCGCTTGCGGGGTAAGGGAGTTGCGCCGGTAAGGGGCGGGGCTCAGGGTGATTTATTATGTCGTGTGGTCGTCGAAACGCCAGTCAATTTGAGCGCAGAACAGTGTGAACTCTTAAAAACGTTTAATGATAGTCTAGCTGGAAATAGTAAGCATTCGCCTCGCAGTACAAGCTGGTTCGATGGGGTGAAAAGTTTTTTCGATAATCTAACTAGATGAGGGTAAAGTATTAGATTTAGTGAACATCTAATGTCCTTTAAGATCTCATTGGGAGCTTTGTTGTGAAGAATATCGCCATTACAGGTGCCGGCGGCAGAATGGGTAAAGCCTTAATGGAGGCTATTGCTAGCACCGATGAAATGCAGTTAACTGTTGCTATTGAGCATTCCGGCAGCTCACTCATTGGTGCTGACGCGGGTGAAATTGCTGGCCTGGGGCGCAATAATATTGCGGTGGTTAGTTCGTTGGACGAGCTTGCTGATTCGTTTGATATTCTAATAGATTTCAGTGTCCCAGTAGCCACGGTTGAGAATGCTGAGTTTTGCCGGCAGCACGGAAAAAAAATGGTGGTAGGTACTACTGGCCTGACTACTGATCAAGTCCAAGTCGTTCAACAAGCTAGTGAACATACGAGCATCTGTATGGCTTCAAATTTCGCCACCGGTGTAAATTTGTGTTTCAAGCTGGCTGAATTAGCGGCATCAGTGTTTGGTAATAACGTCGACATTGAGATTAGTGAAGCCCATCATCGGCACAAAGTTGATGCTCCATCTGGTACAGCATTATCGCTTGGTGAGGCTGTGGCTGGAGCACTGGGTCGAGATTTAGGTGAGGTTGCCGTTTATGATCGTCAAGGTCTAACGGGTGAAAGAGGGAGCGAAGCCATTGGGTTTTCAGTTGTTAGAGCTGGAGACATCATTGGTGATCATACTGTGCTGTTCGGCTCTGAAGGTGAGCGCGTTGAGATTACACATAAGGCGTCTAGCAGAATGGCATTTGCTCTTGGCGCAATTCGCGCAGCCAAATGGATAGATAAGCAGTCAGCTGGACTCTTTGATATGCAGGACGTCTTGGGTCTTAAATAGAAAAACCGATGTGACTATTTAACTTAATTTAAGAGTGAATTTTTCATACAGATAAATAGACAATATATGTCCCTTTCCCTATACTGTTTAGCTAACACCGCAGCACTAAAAAGCGGTCTCGTTCTGAGAGGTTAGCGTACAGCAGAATATTTTAATTAAGCGAGATGAGACAAATTGTTTCATCTCGCTTTTTTGCAAACCTAGGTATGACTCTGCTACCACTTTCGGATTTGTTTATATAGCTTTGGCTAAGATAAGCGAAACATCTACTATTTAGGAGGTTGTGTGAATCCCCAGACTCGCCGGGAAGCCGTACTTGCGCTTGCAGACGGAACAATTTTTAGAGGAATAGCTATTGGTGCAGATGGCCTCTCAGTTGGTGAAGTTGTTTTTAATACCGCCCTTACCGGTTACCAAGAAATCCTCACTGACCCCTCTTATGCTCGCCAGATTGTAACCCTGACCTATCCTCATATTGGTAATGTAGGTGTTAACCAAGAAGACCAAGAATCCGATTCTATTTGGGCGGCAGGCTTGGTCATTCGTGACCTTCCTCTACTCGCATCAAATTTCCGCAGCGAACAAAGCCTAGACCAATATTTAAAGGACAAAGGGATTCTAGGTATTGCTGACATTGATACGCGTAAATTGACCCGTATACTGCGTGAAACTGGCGCTCAGAGCGGCTGCATTATGGCAGGTAATGTCAGTGACGAGCAGGCACTCGTTGCCGCTAAAGAGTTTGCTGGCCTTAAAGGTATGGATTTGGCTAAAGAGGTGACTACTGCGACTAGCTATCAGTGGTCTGAACACAGTTGGGGATTGGGTGTTGGCCACAAAAGCAAAGAGCCTAGCAGCACCAAGTTTAAGGTTGTGGCTTATGATTATGGTGTTAAGCGCAACATTCTTCGTATGCTCGTTGATCGTGACTGTGAACTGATTGTTGTGCCAGCACAGACCCCAGCGTCGGATGTTTTAGCGATGAATCCAGATGGTATATTCCTGTCTAATGGCCCTGGTGATCCAGAGCCTTGCGATTATGCTATTCAGGCAATTGGTGAAATCCTCGAAACCAATATTCCAGTCTTTGGCATCTGCCTGGGCCACCAGTTATTAGCGCTGGCCTCGGGCGGCACAACGGTAAAGATGAAGTTTGGCCACCATGGTGCCAACCATCCGGTTGAAGACCTTAAAAACAATATGGTAATGATCACCAGCCAAAACCACGGTTTCGCCGTTAATGAAACTAGTTTACCCGCTAACCTGATTGCCACGCATCGCTCGTTATTTGATGGTTCGCTGCAGGGCATACATCGCACTGACAAACCAGCCTTTAGCTTCCAGGGGCACCCTGAAGCTAGCCCTGGACCCCATGAAGCATCAGTTCTGTTCGACCACTTTATTGAATTAATGGAAGCTAACCACTAGAGGCTTTCGGAGAAAACATGCCAAAAAGAACAGACATGAAAAGCATTCTCATACTTGGCGCAGGTCCTATTATTATTGGACAGGCTTGTGAGTTTGACTACTCAGGAGCTCAAGCGTGCAAAGCGTTACGTGAAGAAGGGTTTAGAGTTATTTTAGTTAACTCAAATCCCGCAACTATTATGACTGACCCCTCAATGGCCGATGCTACGTATGTCGAGCCTGTTGAGTGGAAAACTGTGGCTAGAATTATTGAACAGGAGCGGCCTGACGCTTTACTACCTACTATGGGCGGTCAGACAGCATTAAACTGTGCTTTAGATCTTGCTAAGCATGGTGTGCTGGATGAATTTGGCGTAGAAATGATTGGCGCTAACGCAAATGCAATCGACAAAGCCGAAGATCGTGAGCGCTTTGACAAGGCTATGAAAGCGATTGATTTGGATACTCCTAATTCCGGTATAGCGCATAGCTTGGAAGAGGCATTTCAAGTCGCAGATAGGTTTGGTTTCCC
This sequence comes from Porticoccaceae bacterium, assembly GCA_018654575.1. Taxonomy (GTDB): domain Bacteria; phylum Pseudomonadota; class Gammaproteobacteria; order Pseudomonadales; family Porticoccaceae; genus HTCC2207. The sequence continues at coordinate 27,738 of JABILI010000084.1, read as the reverse complement.
GTGCATCATTCGGCCATCATTTACTATGGGTGGTTCGGGCGGGGGTATTGCCTACAATCGTGAAGAGTTCGAAACAATTTGTCGCCGTGGTCTTGATCTGTCTCCAACTAATGAGCTCCTTATTGATGAGTCGCTGATTGGCTGGAAAGAGTTCGAAATGGAAGTAGTTCGCGATCGCAAAGACAATTGCATTATTGTTTGCGCTATCGAAAACCTAGATCCTATGGGTATTCACACTGGTGACTCAATTACCGTTGCGCCCGCTCAGACGCTGACCGACAAAGAGTATCAAATCATGCGAAATGCCTCGATTAAGGTATTGCGTGAGATCGGTGTAGAGACGGGGGGCTCCAACGTGCAGTTCGCGGTTAATCCAGATGATGGTCGGTTGATTGTTATCGAAATGAACCCGAGAGTATCTCGTTCATCAGCACTGGCCTCAAAAGCCACTGGCTTCCCAATTGCGCGAGTAGCGGCGAAACTGGCTGTGGGTTATACCCTTGACGAATTGCAAAATGAAATCACGGGTGGTGCCACGCCTGCTTCATTCGAGCCAAGCATCGACTATGTAGTGACTAAGATGCCACGCTTTGCCTTTGAGAAATTTGATCAGGCAGACAAGAATTTGACCACACAGATGAAATCTGTGGGTGAGGTTATGGCGATTGGTCGAACCTTCCAAGAATCAATGCAAAAAGCATTACGTGGTCTCGAAGTGGGTGTTGCTGGATTTGATCCTTTGCTAGATCTAGACGATGAAAATTCCTCTGCAGTGTTGAGAAATCAACTTGCAGTGGCGGGGCCAGATCGCATCTGGTATCTCGCCGACGGCTTCCGTCAGGGTATGAGTGTAGAAGAGATTTTTGCGATCACTAAGGTTGATCGTTGGTTCTTGGTACAAATCGAAGACATTATTAAAGATGAGATGAGTTTGCAGGGTACAGCACTTGCCGATCTCACCGAGGAGTCCCTTTACCGTCTCAAGCGGAAAGGCTTTGCCGACCGACGGCTGGCTGATATTTTAGGTTGCAGCGAAACGCAAATGCGCGAAGTGCGCTATGGTTTTGATATACACCCAGTGTATAAACGCGTTGACACCTGCGCTGCTGAGTTCGCAACAGACACAGCTTATATGTACTCTACCTACGAAGAAGAGTGCGAAGCACGCCCTAGTGACAAAGATAAAATTCTGATTCTAGGTGGCGGCCCCAATAGAATAGGTCAGGGTATTGAATTTGATTATTGTTGTGTACATGCTGCTCTGGCCATGCGCGAAGATGGCTATGAAACTATTATGGTCAATTGTAATCCAGAGACTGTATCCACAGATTACGACACCTCAGATCGGCTGTTCTTTGAGTCAGTTACGTTGGAAGACGTACTAGAAATTGTACGCGTAGAGAAACCCAAAGGTGTGATTGTGCAGTTTGGTGGTCAGACACCACTTAAGCTGGCACGAGCTCTCGAAGCTGCAGGGGTACCAATTGTAGGTACCAAATCAGACGCTATTGACCGTGCCGAAGACCGAGAACGCTTCCAGCAGATGATCGATAAACTCGGTCTTCTGCAGCCGCGTAACGCAACTGCACGTAGCGCAGACCAGGCTGTTGAGTTGGCGAAAGAAATTGGTTATCCATTGGTTGTCCGCCCTTCTTATGTACTGGGTGGTCGCGCCATGGAAATCGTCTACAAAGAAGACGAGTTGCGTCATTATATGAAGACTGCAGTGCAGGTATCTGATGATAGCCCGGTACTGCTCGACTTCTTCCTACCCAATGCCATTGAGATGGATGTGGATGCCGTTAGTGATGGCAAACAAGTCGTTATCGGCGCGATTATGCAGCATATTGAGCAGGCAGGCATTCACTCCGGTGATTCAGCCTGTTCACTGCCGCCTTACAGCCTCAGCGAAGATGTCCAGAATGATATGCGTGAAGTGTGTCGCAAGATGGCTGTTGAACTGGGTGTACGAGGACTGATGAATGTTCAACTGGCGCTACAAGACGACAAGATCTATGTAATCGAGGTTAATCCTCGCGCCTCGCGCACAGTGCCATTTGTATCCAAATGTATCGGAGCGTCATTAGCAAAAGTAGCGGCTCGCTGTATGGTCGGCCAGACTCTTGAATCGCAAAATTTCACCAAAGAAATTATCCCTCCTTATTTCAGCGTTAAAGAAGCGGTTTTCCCCTTTAATAAATTCCCCGGCATCGATCCTATTCTTGGGCCAGAGATGAAGTCTACCGGCGAAGTGATGGGTGTTGGCGAAACTTTTGCTGAGGCTTATGGCAAAGCAGAATTGGGCGCTAGCGATGAAATTCCAGCTAAGGGCACGGCCTTGATAAGTGTTCGTGAACGCGATAAAGAACAGCTACCAGCGCTGGCTAAAAAGCTCCATAATCTTGGATTTAAGTTAATTGCAACCAAAGGCTCGGCAGATATTATCGAGCGGTCTGGATGTCCAGTGCAGCTAGTTAATAAAGTCAAAGAGGGGCGTCCGCATATTGTCGATATGATCAAAAGTGATAAGATTGATCTTATTATTAACACTACAGAAGGGCGTCAGGCGATCTCTGACTCCTCGACAATTCGCTCCAGCGCCGAACAGCATCGAGTTTATTACACCACCACCATGGCCGGTGGCAGTGCTGTTTGTGAGGCGCTAGGATTTACCCGAGGGATGGAAGGTGAAATTAAAGTGCGTAGCTTACAGTCGCTGCACAAGGAAATTAACTAATGCAAAAAAATGCCATGACAGTAGCGGGCGAAGCGGCCCTACGAAAAGAGCTAGATCATCTTATTAAAGTGGTACGCCCGGGCATTATTGAGGCTATCGCAACCGCACGTGAGCATGGTGATCTTAAAGAAAATGCCGAGTATCATGCCGCGCGCGAACAGCAGAGTTTTGCTGAAGGCCGTGTTCAAGATATCGAAGGTAAGCTATCAAACTCACAGGTTATTGATATATCCACGATGCCTCAGGGTGACCGTGTGATCTTTGGCGCGCTAGTAACTATCATTAACATTAATACTGATGAAACAGTAAGTTATCGACTGGTGGGTGATGACGAAGCTGATGTGAAACAGGGAAAAATTTCCTACCAGTCTCCGATTGCACGCGCGCTAATAGGCAAAGAAATCGGTGATGTTGTTGTGGTTAAAGCACCCAGTGGTGATGTCGAATATGAAATCGACGATGTGGTTTACAAATAAGCGTAATGTTAAGCATTAGCCGAGAGTAAAAACACCATCAGCGCTTTTTGCGCATGCAGGCGATTCTCGGCTTCATCCCAAACTACCGAAATAGTTTCATCGTCCAGTAGCGCCCCAGACACCTCTTCCTCACGATGCGCAGGCAGGCAATGCATAAAGATCGCCTTATCGGCAGCATGCGCCATCAGTTCATGGTTGACCTGAAATCCGGCAAACTTTTCCAGCCTAAGCTGCAACTCAGACTCCTGGCCCATTGAAGCATAAACATCAGTGGTGACCAGATCTGCTCCGTTTGCGGCTTCTACTGGGCGCCGGGTGATAGATACTCGGTCGCCAGCCTCCGCGACCAGCTTGGTGCTGGGCTCGTAGCCCTCTGGGCAGGCAATATTTAATTTAAAGTCGAGCACTATTGCGGCATTAATCCACGAGTGACACATATTGTTGCCATCACCAATCCAGGCTACAGTTTTGCCCTCTATTGAACCGCGATGTTCAGTATAGGTTTGAATGTCCGCCAGTAGCTGACAAGGGTGATATTGGTCAGTGAGAGCGTTAATGACAGGTACTTTTGAGTATTGAGCAAAACGTTCGATGGTGTCGTGACCAAAAGTTCTAATCATCACTATATCAACCATTCGTGATATCACACGGGCAGAATCTTCAATCGGCTCACCACGTCCCAATTGCGATTCATTGGACGACAGAAATAAAGCATCGCCCCCTAACTGGGCCATGCCAGCTTCAAATGAAACTCGGGTTCGAGTCGATGACTTTTCAAAAATCATACCTAGTACTTTGCCATCAAAAATTTTCTCTTGCCGACCCTCGCGGCGTGCAGCTTTCATCTCAATAGCCAGCTTGATAATATGATTAAACTCAGCAGCATTAAGATCGCGTAGAGTAAGAAAATGTCTAATAGCCATAAATTAGTCCTTCTTAAAGGCTTTAATAAGTGGGGCTAAAATAGCGACCACATGATCCGCCTCATCATCAGTCATAATAAAGGGTGGCAACAGGCGCACAACAGAATCAGCGGTCACGTTAATTATGATCCCTTTTCCCATAGCTTTGCTAAACAAAGATTTACAGGGTTTGGTTAGTTCGATGCCAATCATGCAACCAAGACCGCGAATGTCTTTAACGTGATCGAGATCGGCAAGTTCATAGCGAAGACCAGACATAATACGCTCTCCGAGAGCGGTTACCCGATCGAGAAATCCTTCAGTTTGGATCGTAGTAATGGTGGCTAGCGCAGCCGCACAGGCCAGGGGGTTACCACCAAAAGTGGAACCATGATGACCAGGTTGTAGAAGTTCAGCCGCCTTTCCTGATGCGAGACAGGCTCCTATGGGAACACCATTCCCTAAACCCTTAGAAGTGGTGACTATATCTGGGATAATATGGCTGTGCTGATAGCAAAAATATTTACCGGTTCTGCCATTGCCAGTTTGGACTTCATCCAGCATTAGTAGCCAGTCTTTTTCATCACAAAACTGCCGTAATCTGCTTAGATAGCCGTCTGAGGCAATGCGTATTCCGGCCTCGCCTTGAATAGGTTCGACAAAAATGGCGCATATATTAGGATTGTTTTCGGCAATTTTATTAAGACTCTCGATATCATCAAAAGGTGCTCGGGCAAAGCCACTCACCAAAGGCTCAAATCCAGCCTGTACCCGCCGGCTACCGGAGGCGCTGAGTGTGGCCAGGGTGCGGCCATGAAAAGCATCATCCATCACCAATATAGTAGGTAATTTTAGACCTTTCTTGTTGCCAAAGAGGCGAGCCATCTTGATAGCCGCCTCGTTTACCTCAGCCCCTGAGTTGCCGAAAAACACCTTAGCCATACCGGATACGGCGCATAGATTTTCAGCTAACTCTTCCTGATTTGGAATATCAAAAAAGTTTGAACAATGGGTTAGCACGCTGGCTTGTTCCGCTACCGCTTTGGCAACCGATGGATGTGAATGGCCGAGCCCACAAACAGCAATACCAGAAAGGGCATCAAGGTATTTTTTACCTTTATCATCCCACAGCCAAGCGCCCTCACCCTTAACAAGGGTCGCAGCTCTGGTACCGTATGTGTTCATTAATGCGGGTGTTGCCATAAAATACTGTAGCCTTTCTTCTTTATTATCGGAATAAAAAAAGGCAGCTGTGCTGCCCCTTTATTCTTGGTAGTAAATGATAGCTTGCTTTGTTCAGGCTGGCAACAGCCACACAAGCTAGTCCTATTGGCCTTTTTACTTAAATGAGTTGTAGGGCTAACCATTATTTACTTAGAGCATTGGATGTAAAATAAATCGCTGCAACAGTGTCACCGAGGATTGAAAAGGTTTAAAATAGAAAACCCACAGGTAATTACTCATATAGGCAAGACTAAATGGACATAATGGAAACCATCCGTGATCAAGTAGAAAATAACTCAGTACTTCTTTATATGAAAGGCTCTCCCAATCAGCCGCAGTGTGGATTTTCTGCGCGAACAGTGCAGGCCTTGATGTCATGTGGTCATCGTTTCGCTTATGTAGATATCCTATCTAATCCAGAGATACGGACTAATTTGCCGCTCTATGGTAATTGGCCAACCTTTCCGCAGCTGTGGATTGCTGGTGAATTGATCGGCGGTTGTGACATCGTCACGGATATGCAGGAAAAAGGTGAGTTGAAGCCAGTTATTGACGAGGCTGTGGGGGGTGAGGAAAGTACGCAAAACTAATACTTGCTATTGCTTCGGGCCATCATAGTTTACGTCACTCTTAAGGTTTAACTAGGATTATGACGGCTCTTCCAAGGACGTCTGATATCCTCTCGTATCACAGTGAACTCGCCTGTTTCACGATCCTCTAAATAATGATCTAGAGTGGCCTCGACCATTGGGAATGCAAGTTCATTCCAGGGAATGTCAGCTGCATCAAATAATGCCACCTCAGAGGACTCGGAAGTGGGTCCAAAGATTGGGCTTTTCAGCTCCGCGCGATAAAAAACATAAACTTGATGAATTTGTGGGATATCAAAAATAGCGTAAAGTTTAGGGTTGACGACGTTAGCTAAGGACTCCTCGAAGCACTCTCGCATGGCTCCTTCAAGTGTGGACTCACCATTCTCTAGATACCCAGCAGGAAGTGTCCAGTAGCCCACTCTAGGCTCAATAGACCGTTTGCAAAGCAGGATTTGATCTTTATAGAGGGGTAAAATACCGGCTATAACGCGAGGATTTTGATAGTGGATCTCCTCGCAAGACTCACACACATAGCGAGGTCTATTGTCGCCTTCAGGTATTTTTTGGGTAACAGAGCTACCGCAACTGGAACAAAATTTCATTAAACTCTCAGAAATCAGCGTGGACTGCGTATAATGCCCAAATGCTCACCTCTATTGCAAACAAGTTAGTTAAATTTCCATTAAAAAGATTGGAGCCAAGACCCAATAAAGCCAAAACAACAGCTGCTGTTTTGGTTATCCTGCATGGTGATATTAATAATCCTCAAGTAGTCCTAACCCAAAGAGCATTGCACTTAAATAGCCACAGTGGGGAAGTGGCGTTCCCTGGGGGCATGTGGGATAAAACAGATAGTGATCTGTTACAGACCGCGTTGCGTGAGGCTTATGAAGAAATCGGGCTGGATTGCAACTCAGTCGAACCCGTGGCGACCCTGCCCACGGCATCACCCAAACGCCGCGATGTCCACGTAACTCCTTATGTAGTGATTGCGAAGGGTAAATTAACTCTGACCCCAGAACCCGGTGAAATTGCCGCTATTTTTGATGCGCCTTTAAAGTTGTTTGTGGATACTGCCCAGTACCAGCATTTCGATATGAAAATTAATAACTCTGAGAGCGGACCAGTGATCCGGGTTCCATTTATAGAGTATAAGAACTTTAGGATTTGGGGTTTCACCTTGAAAGTGATTACCGATATGCTCAATGACACCCTAGATGCAGGAATCGATCTAGATTATCCTACGTTTGAAAAAATAGATGAATTGCGAAAGAGAGAAAAATAATGATTTATCGTATCGGTGATGACACTCCAGAGGTCCATGAATCAGTATTTGTTGCCGAAAGTGCCGATGTGATGGGCAAGGTTATTCTAAAAGAACAGTCCAGTGTTTGGTTTAATGCTGTCATCAGGGGCGACTGCGATACTATCGAGGTGGGTAAGCGCAGTAACATCCAAGATGGCGCTGTATTGCATGCTGATCCAGGTCAGCCATTACGAATTGGAGAAGATGTGTCTATCGGGCACCAAGCTATGATTCATTGCAGTGAGATAGGGGATCGAACATTAATTGGCATTCAGGCTGTTATTCTTAATGGTGCAGTCGTAGGTAGCGACTGTTTGATAGCGGCAAATGCCTTAGTAAAATCAGGCGCGGTTATTCCCGATGGCTCTATGGTGGTAGGGTCGCCTGGTAAGATCATTCGCCAAACTGAAGAGAACATGCGTGCAATGATGCTTGCCGGAGCACAGGTATATGTGCAAAAAGCTAAGCATATGCATACCGATTTAGTAAAGGTTATGCGCTCATGACAGAGGACCTTGTCGCCTCGCCGTGCACATCTATTTGTACCCTTAATGAAGATGATGTTTGTGAGGGTTGCTTTAGAACAAGCGTAGAAATTCGTGGCTGGAGCTATCTAGGTAGAGAGCAAAAGATGAATGTCCTGCTGTTGTGCAATGAGCGTGGCCGCACAGCAAAACCGGTTTAGTCCTCAGGCTCTTTTTTAATACGCATGCGAGTAACACAGACCTTTTTGACCATGGTGCCATTGATTTTTTCGGTCTCAAACCGATAATCTCCGACTAAAAAACTAACATTGCCATCAGGAATACTTCGTAATTGCTCCAGCGCTAGTCCGTTCAGGGTTTTTGGCCCATCAGAGGGAAGAGCCCAGCCGGTGGCTTTGTTGATCTCTCGAATAGTTGCGGCACCATCTATTTCATAACTCCCATCACTTCTTGCAATGACCTCTTCCACCTCATCAGCGGTATTCGTGGTGAAGTCCCCAACGATTTCCTCAAGAATATCTTCGAGGGTTACCAGGCCTTGCATTTCGCCATATTCGTCGACCACGATTGCAAATCGATTCTTGGTTTGTCTGAAGTTAAGTAATTGCTTGGTTAGGGTCGTGCTCTCGGGAATAAAGTAGGCTTCCTCGGCAAAGCGTTTAATGGCGCTATGAGTTACGTTTTTTGAGCGCAAAAGGTGATTTGCTTTCCGGCCATGGAAAATACCAATTATATTATTAATATCCCCCTCATAGATTGGTTGGCGCGTGTACTCTGAATCAAGTATAGCGTTCATCAGATCATCTATATTCTCTTCTAGGTCTAAACCTTTGACTTCGTTACGTGGGATCATTATGTCTTCGACAGTAGTATTTTCAAGGTCCAGGATTCCCTTTAACATTCCTTGATGGCTATCGGATAGTTTATGGCCTGAGATGTCGACTAATGATTTGAGTTCCTCTGTGTCCAGTCCGTCATCACGGTCCTTTTTTGGATCGAAGCCTAAAAGTGACACCATGCCATTCGTTAGCGTATTCACCACCCAGACAAGGGGAGAGAATAGCTGTAGGAGAGGTTTGAGGATATGACTGGCTTTAAACGCAAACCATTCAGGGTTTTGGGCGGCAATTGTTTTTGGAGTGACCTCGGAGAAGACCAGCACTAAGATGGTTAAAGATGCTGTGGCCACCCATGGGGCTGCCTCTTTACCAACATAAATAATAGCTAACATGTTGGCGATGATCGCAGCGAGGATGTTCACCGAGTTGTTGCCTATTAATATCAGGCCAATCAGCTTGTCTGGTTTTGCCAGCAACTTTGCTGCTCTTCGGGCACCGGCACTTTTTTTTCGTTGGTGTCTAAGTCTATAACGATTTAGAGACATCATTCCGGTTTCTGATCCGGAGAAAAAAGCCGATATAAGTAGCAAAACTATGAGTGCTGACCACAAGGCTAGGGGGTGTGAGCCGTCCAAGTATTAGTATCCATTAACATTAAGGACAGTTATGTTGAATTACTTTTTTAGTTTTGGCAACTGGCTTTTCGTCTAGATTAGTGATCGGCCTCAAACGAGGACGAATTCTAATGCAATTTTACTGCCTATATAGCCCATTAAAATTGCAATAAACCCAACCAAACTCCAGCGGATCGCTTTGTTTCCACGCCAGCCTCGATTGTGACGGCCCCATAATAGAGCGGCGTATACACTCCAAGCTATCAAGCTTAAGGTGACTTTATGGATTAGCTTTTGATCAAATAGATCTTCGTAGTATAAAAAACCACTGATTAGCGAAAGGCTTAGAAAAATCTCTCCTGTCCAAATAAGTTCGAATAAGAATGTTTCCATGCTTTGTAATGGAGGAAACGTCCGCATCAGTAAATTTTGGTGTTTATGCTTGAGTTGCCAGTTTTGATAGCCCGTGAGCAAGGCTTGTAGTGCCGCGATTGCTAGCAGACTATAAGCTAATATAGATATTAATATGTGACCCTGGATATAGGGTGACATAAAGGCTGCTGTCTTTGTGCTTGGGGTAGACAGGGCAGCGATTAGGCTAATAGCAGAAATTGGGAATAGTGCTAAATACATAGTATGAAGTGGCTTTTTCTGACCACTCACAAAAACCACTGCATTAATAACGAAGGCGATGAGCGCAATAGTTTTCAGTAAACTCAGATCTAGGCCATTGTCTGTAAATAGTAGGCGTGCAGCACAGATGCCATGCAAAGTTATGGCTACTGTAGCCATTATTTTTAGCAGAGATGGATTAAAATTTGGGCCTTTGATCAACTGCCTTAGGAGGTAGATGAATCCTCCTATATAAATGGCTACTGCGGCAAAGCCACTAATGGACGTAAGCATGGTTAGAGATCGCAAAAAATATAGCTAGAGTGTGGCATATTCCGCTTACGGGGTGAAGGGTAGCGACTAAATATTGCTATAATATATGCCTGTGAAGAATCAGGAAGGAAAATTTGTATGGCTATGTTTGAAAATTTGAGTGATCGTCTTGCCCAAAGTCTTAAAAAAATATCGGGTAAAGGTAGTCTTAGTGAAAAAAACATACAAGAAACATTGCGCGAAGTGCGGATGGCTCTTCTTGAGGCGGACGTCGCTCTGCCGGTAGTTAAAGATTTTGTGGGGCATGTAAAAGGTAGAGCTCTAGGGCAAGAAGTTAATAGTAGTCTTAATCCTGGGCAGCAATTTCTAAAAATTGTGCAAAATGAACTTGAAAATGTCATGGGGGAGAGTAATGAGTCCCTTGATTTAGCCGCTCAACCACCTGCAGTGATTCTAATGGCTGGATTGCAAGGTGCGGGTAAAACAACATCGGTTGCTAAATTATCCCGCTATTTACGAGAGCGAGAAAAAAAGAAGGTTATGGTGGTTTCGGCTGACATTTATCGTCCGGCCGCAATCGAGCAGCTTAAAATGTTGGCGACAGAGGTCGGTGCGGAGTTCTTTCCAAGCCAGCCAGATCAGAAACCCGTGGCTATTGTTAAGGCCGCTATTGCTGCGGCAAAAACTCAATTTATTGATGTATTAATAGTTGATACGGCAGGCCGCTTGCATATCGATGGCGAGATGATGTCAGAGATAAAGGAAATCCATGGCGCTGCTAAGCCTGTAGAAACATTGTTTGTTATTGATGCCATGATCGGACAGGATGCGGTCAATATAGCACAGGCATTTAATCAGGCACTGCCGCTTACTGGTATTATCTTAACGAAAGTTGATGGTGATGCGCGGGGTGGTGCGGCGCTATCAGTAAGGCATGTTACTGGTAAGCCGATTAAGTTTCTTGGGGTCGGAGAGAAAACAGATGCTTTAGAGCCTTTCCATCCAGAGCGGATTGCCTCTCGAATCCTAGGTATGGGTGATGTACTTTCATTAATAGAAGATGTCGAGCGCAAAGTTGATAAGGAAAAAGCTGAAAAACTTGCCCAAAAAGTGGTTAAGGGTAAGCGGTTTGATTTGGAAGATTTGCGTGACCAATTGCAACAAATGAAAAATATGGGAGGCATGTCGGGGTTGATGGACAAACTTCCGAGCATGGGAAATATGGCACAAATGGCGCAGCAGGCCAATGCATCTAATCAGTTTGAGCGCATGGAATGTATTATTAACTCAATGACGCCAAAAGAGCGGAGTAACCCGGATATACTTAATGGCTCTCGTAAGAGGCGTATAACCATGGGCTCGGGGACTAGCATTCAAGATCTTAATCGACTTCTCAAACAGCATAAGCAGATGGGTAAGATGATGAAGAAAATAAAAGGTAAGGGCATGCAAAATATGATGCGTGGTATGAGCGGAATGATGGGATCAGGAGAAGGTAATCCACCCGGTGGTTTTCCCAGATTTTAATTGATCTCTAGGAGGGTTTTTAGGCCTGAGTGGCTAGACAACTAAAGCTAAATTTTTACCTGAAATTAGTTTCATTTTAAACTCTTTTGACGTAACATACCGCGCCTTTCAAGAGACTCCTTAAGTTAAAGGATTTTCTAGTAAAAGCATCGAGATTGGCGATAGTGCTGCTCGAACACAGGATTTTAGTAAATGGTTACAATTAGATTGGCTCGTGGCGGCGCTAAAAAACGCCCCTTCTATCATATTACAGTTGCCGACTCACGAAATGCTCGTGATGCGCGTTACATTGAACGTATAGGCTTTTTTAACCCAATTGCTCGTGGTGCAGAGGAGCGTTTACGCGTTGATCTGGAGCGCGCTAGTTACTGGCAGGGTCAAGGTGCTCAGGTTAGTGATCGCGTATCAGCGCTTCTTAAAGAGGCCGCTAAACAAGCAGCCTAATAAGTGCAGGTGTGTCTATGGCTAGCAGCGAACAAGCGTCAGAAATGCTAGTTGTTGGTCGTATAACATCAGTATTTGGTGTTCGAGGGTGGGTAAAAATATTCTCATATACTGACCAAGTCGAAGGCTTATTAGATTATCAGCCTTGGTGGGTTAATACCGATCAGGGTGTGCAAAAGTTAATTGTAGACGATTGGAAGCGTCACGCTGACGGTATTGTTGTTCATTTGAAAGATGTTGATGACCGTGATTTGGCTAAAGCATGGTGCAATCAGGATATCTTAATAGAAAAAGAACTTCTGCCTAGCTTGGACAACACAGAGTTTTATTGGCACCAGTTGGTCGGTCTATCCGTTGTCAGTCACTTTGAAAATCAGCAATACAGTCTTGGGGTAGTGAAGTCTCTTATGGAGACCGGCGCCAACGACGTGTTACTGGTGAAAGGGGATAGCGCAGCTATTGATCGCGAAGAACGAGCCATTCCCTATACCAAGCAGTTTGTGAGGGACGTGGACTTAGAGGCTAAAAGGATCGATGTGATCTGGGATCCGCAGTTTTAAGTCTGTACCTGTAACAGAGGTAAGATTGATGAAAATTGCATTCATTACCCTGTTTCCAGAAATGTTTGAAGCGGTTACTGCTTATGGAATAAGTGGCCGTGCCGTTAAAAACGGTTTAGTAGAGGTGGCTAGCTTTAACCCGAGAGATTTTACTGAGGATCGGCATCAAACTGTAGATGATCGTCCTTATGGTGGCGGGCCAGGCATGATAATGCTGATTGAGCCTCTGCGAAGAGCTATAGCGGAAGCTAAACAATGGATGGATGGGCAGGTATCGGTGATTTATTTATCACCGCAAGGCAAGGTTTTAGACCAACAGGCGATTAACCAATTTGCTAAGAAGCAGAATCTGATTTTAATCGCCGGTCGGTATGAAGGTATCGATGAGCGTTTAGTTGAGCTTGAGATTGATGAGGAATGGTCTATTGGAGATTATGTTCTCAGTGGCGGAGAGCTACCGGCAATGGTTTTGTTGGACGCTCTGATCCGGAAAATTCCTGGAGCGCTCGGCCATGAGGATTCGGCAGAGCAAGATTCATTTGCCCAGGGGTTGTTGGATTGCCCACATTTTACCCGCCCTGAGTTTTATGAGGGAGAAAGGGTCCCAGAGGTTTTACTCTCAGGTGACCATAAAAGAATTAGACGTTGGAGGCTGCAGCAATCTTTATTGCGGACTCAACAAAGAAGACCCGAATTACTGGATTGCCTGGAGCTTACTAAAGAGCAACAGGCATTACTCAAGGAAGTGAGTGCTGCGCTGGCAGATGATGGCAAAGGATAATGTCCATCCTCTCTGTACAGAGCTCTAAATCAGGTGGTTTACCACCAACCAATGAAAATTGAGGAGCAAGAAATGACTAATAAAACATCTATTATCGCTGCGATTGAAAAAGAGCAGATGGGTAAAGAAATCCCTGACTTTAGCCCTGGTGACACCGTGGTTGTTCAGGTAAAGGTAAAAGAGGGCACGCGCGAACGTCTTCAGGCATTTGAGGGTGTGGTTCTGGCAAAGCGTAATCGTCAGCTTAATTCAGCCTTCACTGTGCGTAAAATCTCTAACGGCATTGGTGTGGAGCGTACTTTTCAGACCTATAGCCCATTGGTCGACAGTATTGAAGTTAAACGCCGAGGAGCGGTTCGTAGAGCCAAGCTATACTATTTGCGTGAGCGTTCAGGTCGATCAGCACGTATTAAGGAAAAATTAGGTTAATTCCTGATCATTTTCCAACGAGAAAGGCGACTGATAGGGTCGCCTTTTTTGTGTGCGAATATTCAAGGAAAATGTAAATCGGCTCTATGCTTATTGTCCAAAGAACTCTATGCCTGATTGCCCTTACTATTAGGAGTATTGCGAATATGCCGAGCACAATTCCTTTTACTCAAGGGCTGTTAAAGCATAGACTTAAGAAAGATGGAGTGCGATCAGGTCAACGTAACTTCCTACCGTTCACTTTAACCCTACTTTCGATAAAAAAATATGCGTAAAAAACCGAATAATCCTGATCCCTTTGCGATGAGAGAGGCTGATAAATATGAAAAGCCTATTCCGAGTAGAGAATTTATAATTGATTACTTAAGCGAAAGTGTTGGTCCTCTCACCCACAAAGAAATTTGTGTGGCTCTACGTCTTGAAGATGAAGAGCAAATTGAGGCAATGCGTCGGCGTTTGAGAGCGATGGAGCGCGACGGTCAAGTGGCCAGAAACCGCTGTGATGGTTACGGAACCTTAGATAAGCTTAATTTAGTAAAAGGCAGAGTTATTGGACATCCAGAGGGATATGGTTTCGTTAAGCCAGCTCAAGGCGATGGCGAAGATATTTATCTTTCTAGCACACAGATGCGCCGCGTATTTGATGGCGATATCGTACTTGTGCGAATCGCCGGCTGGGATCGACGTGGACGACCTGATGGCAGTTTAGTCGATGTGGTAGAGAGAAATACTCTGCAGCTAGTGGGCCGTTATTTTAGTGAAAGCGGTATTCATTTCGTACGCGCTGATAATCCACGAGTGAGCCAAGACATAATGGTTCCACCGGATAAGCTTAATAGTGCTAAACCCGGCCAGATTGTTGTTGTGGATATTATCGAGCCGCCATCTCGTAAAAACCTCCCTGTAGGGTCGATTAATGAGGTTCTCGGTGAGCATCTTGATCCTGGCCTTGAGGTGGAGATGTCAATCCGTAATTACGGTATACCGTATAAGTGGAATGATGAAGTCACTGCCCAAACAGCCACAATTCCTAAACATGTCACAGATATCAACGCTAGGGTCGATTTAAGAACTACGCCACTAATAACAATTGACGGGGAAGATGCTCGGGATTTTGATGATGCTGTATTTTGTGAGCCGCAGTCTCGAGGCGGCTGGCGATTAATCGTTGCTATTGCTGATGTTTCTCATTACGTGAGTGTTGGCTCGGCGCTTGATCTTGAGGCGTCTGAACGCGGTAATTCAGTGTATTTTCCAAATCATGTCGTGCCGATGCTGCCAGAGAAGTTATCCAATGGCTTATGTTCGCTCAATCCAGCGGAAGATCGCTTGTGCATGGTGTGTGAGATGCAAATTAATGCCCAAGGTGATATTACTGGATATCAGTTTTTTGAAGCTGTAATGCATTCGCATGCGCGGATGACCTATACCCAGGTTGCACAGCTTATTGCCGAACAAGGCAATAGCAAAGATTCTGGCATTAGGAAACAATTTGCAGCCATCACCCCCCAGGTAGATGCCTTGCATGACTTGTATCAAATTCTACACAAACGCAGAGCGAAGCGCGGCGCAATAGATTTTGATTCACAAGAAACTCGAATTTTGTTTGATGGTCAACGAAAAATTAGTCAGATTATCCCAGTCGATCGGACTGCGGCTCATCGTCTAATCGAAGAATGTATGCTTTGCGCCAATGTGTGTTCGGCAAAATTTCTTGAAAAAGTCGATATCCCCGCCCTTTACAGAGTGCATGAAGGACCCAGCGAAGATCGCCTGAAGTCAGTGCGAGACTTCTTAGCTGAGTTGGGTATTGGTTTGGGGGGCGGAGAGGATCCGCAACCTGAAGATTATCAACGTGTACTTCGCTCGGCAAAAGGTCGTGATGATGCACCGGTTATTCAGTCGGTATTGTTGCGGTCAATGAGTCAGGCGGTGTATCAGCCGGATAATTTAGGTCACTTTGGTTTAGCGTTTGAGGCCTATACTCACTTTACCTCGCCGATTCGGCGCTATGCTGATTTATTAGTACATCGTGCTATTCGTTATTTAATCCGTAGCCCAAAAAAACGACCTAATGTTCATCGTGCCGAGGGTGCTAAGCCTCTTGATCAAGCGACTATATACCCTTACGCCACAGAGCGGTTAGATCAAGTGGGAGAGCATTTATCGGTTACTGAACGTCGTGCCGATGAAGCTACTAGAGATGTAGTTAATTGGCTGAAGTGCGAATATCTAATGGAGCGAGTAGGCGAACACTACACAGGGGTTGTCAGTGCTGTAACCGGGTTTGGTTTGTTCGTAATGTTAGATGATCTCTATGTCGAGGGGCTAATCCATGTGACAGGATTACCCAAGGATTATTACCATCATGAAGCGGCGCATCATCGGATGGTTGGTGAGAGAACAGGGCGGATATTCCGCCTAGGACAAAAACTCAGTGTTCGGTTGGTTCGGGTGAATCTAGAAGAGAGAAAGATTGATTTTGAATTAGACGATGCTGCAAGTGAGGATTCCCAACTTTCAGGAAAAAGCAAAAACACGAAAAAGCTCAAAGTCTTTGCAAAGGCCAATCAACTGGAGGCTGAGCATAAAAAGAAGCAAAAAGGGCGGAGTAAGTCGGCACAAGGTAAGTCATCTAATGATAGGGGAAGTCCCGCTTCATCTAAGAGACGTAAGTTCGGTGCTAAAAAAACCAGAGCAGGGTCATCTGAAGCTACCCATGCGGGAAAAACGGTTAAAAATAAAGAGCCTAAAAAAAGCTGATTATTTCTTTCGTTTGTTCCGCGATTTCAAATACTGCGGGAGCAAGCGGCTGAGCACCTCGGCAAGATAATCTAGGAATATCGTACCCATGCCGGTTTGGTAAAAATGCGGATCACTGTTACCAAGGGCTAAAACACCTAATTTACTATCTTGGCCCAAAACGACTGTGGCCGCAGAGCCTAAGACATCTTGATGATCACCGAATAGAAAGCTCATTTCAGAGGCTCCCAATTGGCCACATACCGCCCTAGATGACAACAATATCGAAGCAATAGCCTTATTGGCTTTATCCGGACTTGAGATTTGAGCCATACTCTTAGGTAGATTCATTTCATCGCCAAAAAGAGTCAAGCTATAAGCTTCAACACCATAGTCTGTAGCTAGACTCTCGTATAAAGACTCTATTAATGCACCAAGATTATTGGCTTCGAGCAGGCCAGATATTAGGTGATTGGTCTTTTCAAACATAATCTCATTTTCTTGAGCGGCGCTATACAGGCTGTCGAGTTGCTCTTTCATTTCGCTGTTGCGACTGCGTAATACAGCTAACTGTCGCTCAATGAGAGAAACTGCACCCTCAGTGTTATGTGGCACGATCATCGTCTCAAGAATGTCTGGATTTTCATCAAAGAAAGTGGGGTGATCTCGAAGGTAACCGCGTACCTGCTTAACACTTATGTCGGTTGGTTTTTCGGTACTCATATTTTAATGCGTCCTTGATAGCTAGTGACCGCTGACCCTGTCATGATAAGGGGCTGGCCCTCTCCTGGCCAGTTTATATGAAGATCGCCACCGGTTAACTCAACGCGTACCGCAGAATCCATTAATCCTTGTTGAATTGCAGCGACAGCGGCTGCGCAGGCTCCTGTGCCGCAGGCTCGCGTCTCACCAACACCACGTTCATATACACGAAGCTTTAAATGTTGACGATTTATGATTTGGGCGAACCCTACATTAACTTGCTTTGGAAACTTGTCATGACTTTGCAGTTCTTGGCCAATCACATTAACTGGTGCCCTATCGAGATTGTCTACAAAAAGAACTGCATGAGGGTTACCCATGGAAATAGCGGCAATGTCGAATTGTTCGTTATTAATATTAATGGCATAAACGCTCGATCGTGTGCTCTCAACGAAGGGTACATCACTTGGCTCTAAACCCGGTATACCCATATCAACTGAAACTAATTTATCTTTGTTGATGGTCAGGGAGATAACGCGATTCATCGTTTTGACTTGCACCGTTTCTTTGCCTGACAAACGGCGGTCCCTAATAAAGCGCGCCAAACATCGCGCACCATTGCCACACTGTCCAACTTCTCCACCGTCGCTATTAAATATTTTGTAGTCGAAGTCTAGCGTTTTATCTGAAGGCGGCTCGACAACAAGCACTTGATCACAACCGATACCTAAATGCCTATCTGAAAGGCGTTTGGCCATGGCGGCTGTGACATGCACATTTTGGGTGACAGCGTCAATAACAACGAAGTCATTTCCGAGGCCGTGCATCTTAGTGAATTTCATGAGCATAGTGTTCTCTTTCAATAAATTGACGATCAATTGACCGGCAAAAGTTGCTCGCCTCTAACCAAGTCTCTCAGTGTTTCTCGCTGACGAATAAGATGAACCTGTTCACCGGCAACCATGATTTCTGCTACTCGAGGACGACTATTGTAGTTAGAACTCATCACAAAACCGTAGGATCCGGCAGAAAAAAGACAAAGGCAGTCACCTTCACTAATCGATAATATGCGATCTTTACCTAAGAAATCACCGCTTTCACAGACGGGACCTACCACATCATAGATCCTTTCTTCACGGTCAGGATGAGTTGAAATTGGTTGGATATCCATCCAGGCTTGATATAAAGATGGGCGCAACATGTCGTTCATCGCGGCATTAACAATAGCGAAATTTTTGTGGTCATTGGACTTAAGGTATTGCACATGGGTAAGGAGTACCCCTGCATTTGCCGTTATTGAGCGGCCCGGTTCCAAGATGAGTGTTTCACCCCGTTGCGCCAAAAGTGGAAGCAATTCAGCCATGTAGTCACCCACTGATAGGGTCTGTTCATCCTGATAACGCACACCAAGACCACCGCCAATATCTATGTGCGCGAGAGGTATGTCTCGTTCACTCAGCTGATCAACAAGAATTAATAGTCGTGCCATGGCATCGAGAAATGGCTTCACTTCAGTTAGTTGAGAGCCTATATGGCAGTCGACGCCGATTAGGTTGATGTTGTCCATCTGAGCGGCACGTTCATAGACGCCCAAGGCTTGATTTATATCGATACCAAATTTATCTTCTTTTAACCCAGTTGAGATGTAGGGGTGTGTTTTGGCGTCCACGTCTGGATTAACCCGAATCGAAACAGGCGCATTAACCGATAGACTTGCGGCTGTGGCATTAAGTAGCACCAACTCCGACTCCGACTCAATGTTAAAACAGTGAATGCCAACTTCCAAAGCTCGACTCATTTCGTCAGCGGTTTTCGCAAGGCCAGAAAATACGACTTTGTTTGGATCCCCACCAGCCATCAATACGCGCTCTAGCTCACCGATTGAAACTATATCGAAACCAGCACCTAAGGCGGCCAGGGTTTGCAATACGGCAATATTTGAGTTCGATTTTACTGCGTAGCAAACTAAATGAGGGTAATCGCCCATTGCTGCAACGTAGGCATCATAATTGAGCTCAATCGCTCTTTTGCTATACACATAACAAGGCGTACCGAACTGATCGGCAATGTCATTGAGAGCGATATCTTCCATGAAAAGATCGCCATTATTGCGGTTAATAGTAGTGTGCATAGTGTCTCAGGATTCTGTTTGTGGGACATCAGTTGTGTATGTTTCCGATGAATCTTCAGGAAGATACAAGTCACCGGTGTTTCCACATCCACCAAGGCCTACCAGCATTAGCGTAAAAAATAGATATGCCGTGCGCGTGTAGTTCATTAAAAGCCCTCGTTAAAGCGTTTAAGTATAACGGCACTGGCGGATTACACCCAAACAATTATACTGGTGATCTAACTTTTAGAACAAAACCAGCCTGGATTGAGCGTAATGAACGAAGCAGAATTTAATCAAATCGTTGATGAACTAATGTTTGGAGTTGAAGAGACTATCGACGATAGTGGTGTTGATATTGATTATGAAAATACCGGCGGCATGCTCACTCTAACCTGCGATCTGAATGGATCTCAGATTATCTTATCTAGACAACCTTCGATGGCTGAAATATGGCTTGCGGCCAAGTCTGGCGGATTCCACTTCAAGTTAGAAGAAGATGATGGCAAAACAAGGTGGAGCAACACTGTCAGTGGTGAGCTGCTTTCCACCATGCTCACCGAAGCTTGTCAGGCGCAATCATCTGAATCCATCCAGTTTAATTTCTAACTAGCGGTTCGCTATTTTTTTGAGTGCTCGCTGGGCCGCAGCTTTTACCTGCTGTGGGGCTGTGCCTCCAATATGATTGCGCGCGGCAACAGATCCCTCCAGAGTGAGCACCGAGAAAACATCGTCTTTAATGAGTTTTGAGAAGACGCTTAACTCGCCAACCGTCATATCCGATAAATCTTTATTCTCGGCAATACCATAGGCGACAGACTTACCGACGATTTCGTGAGCATCACGAAAGGCAACACCTTTACCTACGAGATAATCAGCCAGATCAGTCGCGGTGGAAAATCCGCGTTTTGCGGCTTCATACATGGCTATTTTATTGGCTTGAATGGCGGGCACCATGTCAGAAAATGCGCGTAGGCAGTCCCGAACAGTGTCCACGGTATCGAACAAAGGTTCTTTATCTTCCTGATTATCTTTATTGTAGGCTAAAGGCTGTGACTTCATGAGCGTTAGCAGTGCTATTAGATGTCCGTTCACTCTACCAGTTTTGCCGCGCACCAATTCAGGGACATCGGGGTTTTTCTTCTGCGGCATAATGGATGAACCGGTACAAAAACGATCGGGCAGTTCAATAAATTGAAACTGCGCTGAGGTCCAGAGAATAAGCTCTTCTGACATGCGCGACATATGGGTTAGCAGTATGCTGGCGAAAGCACAGAATTCGATGGCAAAGTCGCGGTCACTAACGGAGTCGAGTGAGTTTTCAGAGGCCTTATCAAAAGCTAGCTGTGCTGCAGTATATTCCCTGTCAATGGGGTAGCTGGTGCCTGCTAGCGCAGCGGCACCCAGCGGGCACTGATTGAGTCTTTTCCGGCAATCCTGAAGACGCCCAAAATCGCGCTCCAGCATTTCGTTCCAGGCTAATAGGTGATGGCCAAAGGTGACAGGTTGAGCGGTCTGCAAGTGAGTGAATCCTGGCATAATGGTGCCACTTTCAGCTGAGGCAAGCTCAATCATGCCCTTTTGCAGCGCACTTAAAAGAACACTAATTACGTCAATTTCATCTCTTAACCAAAGGCGTATATCAGTGGCTACCTGATCATTTCTAGATCGTCCAGTGTGGAGTTTCTTGCCAACGCTGCCGATTCGCGCGGTCAATGCTGACTCAATATTCATGTGCACATCTTCAAGAGCGATCGACCAGTCAAAGTGACCACTTTCAATATCGCTGGCTATAGCTTGCAGTCCAACGACTATCTCATTTGCCTCGGTGGCGCTTAGCACGCCAATCTTGGATAGCATAGACGCATGAGCAATTGAACCCTGAATGTCATGTTGATAAAGACGCTGATCGAAATTAACCGATGCAGTAAAGCGTGCGACGAAATCATCCACAGGCTCATTAAAACGACCACCCCATGCCTGGTTAGTTTTTGTGCTGTCAGACTTATTTGGCAAACCCTTTTTTGATTTACTCATGACCATTATTGCCTAGTTATAAACTGTAAGAGCACAATTATAGCCAAACATTGGACTAATAAGTTAAAACTTGAGGTTATCTGTACCGAAATCTAATTTCTGTGGATCTCTGACAAAAGCGGATAAATCGTCGATAATGGGAATTACTCGACTTATGTAGGCCGTTTAAGTGACAGGTATCCTTCGAATAGCAACGCGAAAAAGCCCATTGGCCCTGTGGCAGGCTGAGTTTGTCAAGAGTGAATTACTCAGACATCATCCGAGCCTTAAGGTTGAGTTGGTGCCAATGACTACGCGCGGAGACAAGTTGCTTGATATGCCATTGGCGAAGGTCGGAGGGAAAGGCCTTTTCGTTAAGGAGCTGGAGACTGCGATGCTAGACGGTGTTGCTGATATCGCCGTGCACTCAATGAAAGACGTACCCATGGAGTTTCCTCACGGGCTAGGGTTGGAGATCATCTGCAAGCGAGAGGACCCTTCTGATGCCTTTGTGTCTAAAAGCTTCGATAGTTTGGCGCTGATGCCCAATCGTAGTGTTATCGGCACCTCTAGCCTGCGACGCCAATGTCAGGTTCGTGCTGCATTTCCTCATCTCCAAGTTAGGGAACTGCGCGGCAATGTTAATACAAGGTTGGCTAAGTTAGACGCTGGCGAGTATGACGCAATTATCTTGGCTAGCGCTGGTCTGATCCGTCTTAGTATGGGTTACCGAATTACTCAAAAACTACCCTCTGGCATTTCTCTTCCTGCTGGAGGACAAGGTGCAGTGGGTATAGAGTGCCGGAGTGATGACATACAAACCAAGAAGTTATTGGCTCCGCTAAACCATATCGATTCTGCCACCTGCGTATTGGCAGAACGAGCCACTAACCGACATCTACAGGGAGGTTGTCAGGTGCCCATAGCTTGCTTCGCTGAGCTTGAGCAGGACTGCACAACCCTCAGTTTGAGAGGTTTAGTGGGCAGTGTTAGCGGTAGCCATATTTTGACAGCGCAGGCTCAAGGACATAGAGATAATCCCGAAGAGCTTGGCATCCAAGTTGCCGAAGATTTACTGTCTCAGGGAGCAGGGAAAATACTGGCCGAGGTTTATGAAAGCTAGCAGCTTGATGGATAAGTGCGTGCTAGTGGTTCGGCCTCTCCGGCGGCAGGATGACTTCTTATTGCTGCTTGAACAGAGTTTAGCAAGTGTCATTCATACTCCTATTATGACGATAGAGCCGATTCTTGACAGCCATCAGATTAAGCAAAAAATATTAGCTTTCGACCAGTTTGATATAGCTATTTTCGTCAGTGTTAATGCCGCGGAGATAGGGATGAAATGGTTGGATCAGTATTGGCCAATGCTGCCGTTGGATATGGAATATTATGCTATTGGCGGGCAAACCGCTCAGTTGGTTGTCGACTATACTCAAACCGTAAATTGTCCGACAGACCAGATCACTAGTGAGGGGTTGTTAACTTTACCTAAACTTAAAGATTTAGAGAATAAGTCCGTGATTATTTTTCGTGGCGGGCAGGGGCGTGAAACACTCAAACAGGGCTTGATTTCTCGAGGTGCTACAGTAGAGTATTGTGATCTATACCGAAGGGCTGTCGATCAAAAGCAAGTCGATGTGACTCGGCAGCAACTTACGGAAGTCGATTGTTTGGTCGCTCATAGTGCAGAGTTGCTCGAGGCTATAGGGCCAATTGATGAGATTAGAGGGGATAAAACTATTAACCATTTACCCGTTGTCGTGCCCAGTAACCGGGTAGCGGAGACAGCAAAGAGCCTGGGCTACAGTCCTGTGATAGTGGCGGATAGCGCAATGCCAGAATCAATGTATGCTGCTTTGCAAAAAGTGTTTTAAACTAAGTCTATTAAATTCAGAGTAGTGTGTATCTCAAGGCAGACCTTGATTAAGTTCGAAAGGGGTAAAGGGTGACAGAAACAACTAAGCAACCTAAGACAGGTGGTCAGTCCGAGCCTAAATCTAAAATTAAGGCAAACGATAAATCTGCGAAGACGGCCAAAACCAATGCTGTTGCGCCCATTAAAAACCCCGGAGATTTCCGGTTACTAAAATGGATCTGCGTGATAGTGTTGTTATCTATTCTGGCCGGTTCGGGATGGTTGGGATGGAGTGAGTGGCAGCAACAGCAATTGCAGCAGCAAGCCTATGCTAATCTGGGCATAGATTTCAATGATCACGTACAACAATCACACCAGTACTACACCGATAGTGATTCTCTTTTAGATGTTCAGTCGAACCATATTAAAACGCTGTCAAAGCAACTGAGTGATCTCCAGCTGCAAGTTAATGGTCAGGGTGCACGGCTGACTGAGTTGGGATCCACCACGCGGAGCGACTGGTATTTGGCCGAAGCTGCATATCTTACTCGTCTAGCTAACCAACGGTTACAAACTGAACGTAGCACCAAGAATCCGCTGGCCCTATTAACTCAGGTGGATGACTTGTTAAGTAATTTAGGGCAGTCAGACTTATTATCAGTGCGTGCCGCTGTGGCTGAGGATATGGTGGCACTTCGTTTAGCTGGCGTAGTTGATGTAGAGGGCGTTGTTTTAGAAATTAATGCTCTAGCAAATCAGATTAGTGGGCTTAATGTACTTAACTTAGTGATTTTAGTGGAGACTTCAGATCTTGACAAAGAGGAGGTATCAACCGATAAAAATGCGACGTGGACGTCTCGGTTTAATGGCTTTATTGACGGTTTCAGTGGTCTAGTCAAGGTAACAGATAGAGATATTCCGATTCAGTCAATACTATCAACGTCTGAAGAATCTATAGTGCGCAGTAATCTGCGCTTGCTACTGCAACAGGCAGCTAATGCCGCGCTTCGAGAGGAACCGGCGATATACGTCAATAGCCTGGAAAATGCGCAACAATGGATGGCGACGTATTTCCAACTTAACGCCGGATCAAAAAAATTACAGGAACGCATCTCGAGACTCAGCGCGGTCAATATTGTGCAACAGTTGCCCAGCATTGATCGATCGGTGAATGCTCTTGAGAGTCTGATTATTACGAGGCAAGCCCGCTTGTCAGATGGTGCCGATGAGCAATCAGTGTTAAATGATGAGGGTAGCCAGCCGTGAGGAAGTTACTGGTGACCTTGGTCATAGCGTTGCTGCTTGGTGCGGCGAGCATCTGGGTGATGCAAAGCGACAGCGGCTATATTTTGCTGAGTTTCAACAATACTACTGTTGAAATGACGGTTTGGGTTGGTATTTTGCTCTACTTAACGTTGACGGTTTTAGGTGTTTGGTTGTTGTTGCTATTTAAATGGCTTGGTGATATTGGAGGTCTGCGACGTTGGTGGGCGCTCAGGCGTAGTAAACAGCATGTAAGTAAAACAGCCCAGGGATTAATTCTATTCGCTGATCATGACTGGAAGCAAGCCTCAACGATGCTGTTATCTGGCGCTGACGGGTCTTCGATGCCCGATGTGAACTTGTTGTTTGCAGCCCGTGCAGCTGCAGAAAATAATCAGATTGATCAGGCTCGCATGTTACTAGAGCAACTTAAGGTGGGCCATCCTAAGGCTAAATTACTTGCCGATAAGGCTCTGGCTGAAATGCTAATTTTGGAAGAACAGTTTCATAAAGCAGTTCAGTTATTACAACCTATTGCAGCAAGCAAACCCGGGGATAGAGGTATTCTCCGTTTGCTCGCTGATACCTACTATTTAATGGGTGACTGGTCGTCTCTGCAAAAACTCCTGCATGATTTAAATTATTATAAGGCCATAAATCCATCCAATATGAAGGCTTTAGAGCTGGATGTATACGCTAATTTATTATCTGATTTCATTCCGGATCCTGAATTTACTCTCCAAGAGCAAAAGGACCAAGTAGGTGAGCTTTGGGAACTTATACCCAAACGATTGCGTAACGATGCGGAACTCATCTGTGGTTATTTCGATGCTTTACAGCAAGTTAATGACACAGACAGGGTGCAGTTACTTATGGTCAAAACAATTAATAAGCGGTGGCACCCTGAGTTAGTGGCGCGGTTTGGACAGCTAGTGACCTCTGCACCTGAAAAACAGTTACTGGCCGGCGAAAAATGGCTGTCTGATCACCCAGAAGATCCCGTTTTGTTAGTTGCCTTGGGGACTATTTGTTGTCAGTTACGATTTTGGGGAAAAGCGCGAGATTATTTTTCTGTTGCCCTCAGGTTAGAGCCAAATGCTACCACCTACCTAAGATTGGGCGATGTCTTTGCTGCAATGGGTGATCAGACCGAAAGTCATGATATGTATGAGCAGGGATTGCGCGTTAGTTTGGGTGCAGAGAAGACCTAATGTCATCAGATTTATGGCAGCGAGATTAGGTCTCGTCGCCACAAAATTAACCGAACTTTAATCAGTAATTGGGAATCCTCGATCACGCATTAGGGGTTTAATGTCTGCATCGCGGCCGCGAAAAGCACGATAGGCTTGGCTTGGGTCAACAGTATTTCTCGGTGCAAAGAGGTGCTTTACTAGACGTTCTGCGACGTCTTGATCGTAGAAGCCTCCGGGGGCCTCGGCAAAAGCTTCGGCGGCATCTGAGGTTAGTACATCCGCCCACATATAGCCATAATAGCCAGCGGAGTAACCTTCTCCTGAAAATACGTGGCCAAAATGTGGACTGCGATGGCGCATAACTAGCTGCTTGGGCATGTCTAACGCAGTCAGCGTTCTACGTTCAAATATATCGGGGTCTATGCCAGCGGGGTCAGTGGTATGAAACTTTAAATCCATGATCGCGCTAGCTAAATATTCAGTAGTAGCAAATCCTTGATTAAAGGTTGCGGCTGCTTTAATTTTTATCACTAAGTCTTTTGGTATTGGCTCACCGGTTTGATGATGAACAAGATAGTTATTAATCACTTCGTCAGTCATCAACCATCTTTCTAGTAACTGAGATTGAAATTCGGTGTAGTCACGGACGCCGCCATTTTGACTAGGATACTCAACGTTAGAAGATAGTGAGTGGAGAGCATGGCCAAATTCGTGGAAAAAGGTGGTAGCATCATCCCAAGAAATTAAAACAGGTTGACCGGCCGGAGCCTTAACAAAATTAGAGTTGTTTGAACTGAGAACCGTCTTGTTACCCTCAAAGGTTGTGTAACTGCGGTACGAGGTGGCCCATGCTCCAGAACGTTTTCCTTTGCGCGCAAAAGGATCCAGATACCATAACCCAATATGTTCCCCGCTAGTCTTGTCGGTTACCTCCCAAACTTTCACATCTGGATGAAATACCGGAACACTATTTTCAGCTACGGCAGTAAACTTGAAATTAAATAGTTCATCGGCGACAAAAAACATTGCCTGATTGAGTTTATCTAACTGGAGGTACTGTTTAACTTCGTCTGAATCTAGGTCATAGCGTTTTTTACGCACCTTCTCAGCATAGTACAGGTAATCCCATGATTCGATTTTGATGCCAGCATTTTCGGCATCAGCAATAGCCTGCATGTCAGCGACTTCTTCAGATACACGGGCGATTGCCGAGGGCCATACAGCCTCTAAAAGTGCCATGGCGTTTTCAGGATTTTTGGCCATCCTATCTTCTAATCGCCACTGCGCATAGTTGTCATAGCCCAGAAGTCCAACTCGCTCATACCGTAAACTTAAAATTTCTCCGATGACTTTGTTGTTGTCGTACTGGTCGCCATTGTCGCCCCGACTATAGTAATTACTCCAGACTTTTTGGCGCAGTGACCGTTGGTCGGAAAAGGTCAAAAACGGCGCCATTGATGATCGTGTATTGGTGATTGCATACATATTTGGCTTGCCTAGCTCTTCGGCAGCGGCTGCAGCCGCTCTTATTAGAGATGCTGGTAGCCCGCTAAGCTGGGACTCAGTAACAAAGACTACATAGTTTTCTTCATCTGCAAGTATATTGTTACTAAATTGAGTGTAGAGCTCAGCAAGACGTTGATTAATCACTGTATAGCGAATTTTATCTTTTGTAGAAAGCATCGCTCCATTGCGGGCGAAACCATTATAAGTAAGTGTAACGAGGCGTTGTTGGTCTGCTCTTAGAGTGCTTGAGCCGAGGTTTTCATACACTGCCTTAACGCGGTTGAACAGAGCCTGATTTTGGTTAATCTTTGAAAAGAAGGCGCTCATTATGGGGGCCATTTCCTCCTCAATCTTACGAAATTCAGGGGACGATAA
Source organism: Porticoccaceae bacterium (assembly GCA_018654575.1). GTDB lineage: Bacteria > Pseudomonadota > Gammaproteobacteria > Pseudomonadales > Porticoccaceae > HTCC2207. Next base: position 174 of record JABILI010000084.1, on the reverse strand, counting down.
GTTCGACGACCAGATCCCATAGTAGGTAAATACCCTATCGAGGACTTTACCTGTGCGCTCAAGAGCGACTATCGTATTGTCGAAATTTGGGGTAGTTGACTGATTAGTAATCTTTTCTATTTCCGTTAGATTTATAGCCATTGCCTGGTTTAAAGCCGGCTTTAGATCTTCTAG
>JABILI010000022.1 GCA_018654575.1 Porticoccaceae bacterium | reverse complement strand
CATAAAGGCATAGAACTCAGCGTCTTGTTGATAGGCATCAGCATATACACTAGCAGCCTTGGCATCGCCTTCACCACGAAGCTCTTCAGAATCTCGATAAGCATTAGCCAATTCAATAGTACGCTCACGGTCAGCTGATGCTCTAATTCGCTCAGCCTTTTCTTTACCTGTTGAACGCAACTCTTGCGCTTCTTTGTCTCGCTCCGCAGTCATTCTACGGAACACTTGGCTACTTACCTCAGATGGCAAATCGATACGCCTGACCCTTATGTCGACAATTTCAATGCCAAGTTCATCACGCACCGAGCTGTTTAAGTCTTGAGTGATATTTTTCATCAGTAAATCGCGCTCACCAGACACCACTTCGTGCAATGTTCTGGTACCAAACTGATTTCGCAGTCCATCATTAACGCGTTTAGCCAGACGATTCTCCGCAGTCCTCTCAACACCATTTGTCGCTTTGTAGTAGGTCTCGACATTGGAAATCTTCCACTTGGCATAGGAGTCAACGATTAAACGTTTCTTCTCAATGGTGAAGAAACTGGCCGGTTCGGCGTCGACAGTCAATATACGAGCATCAAAAAGACGCACGTCATCAACAAAAGGCACCTTAATGTGCAGACCCGGCGCTATATCAACCTCAACCATCTCACCAAAGCGCAGCTTTATACCACGCTCAACCTCGCTGACCACATAAATAGTATTGGTGACACCAATTAATGTCACCAATAATACAATCGCTAATTTCATTAAAGTGCTCATCGGCGTCTCTCCGATTGGATTTGATTGCTATTTCTCTGAAGCTTTTCAATCACTTCGTTGGCTACACGGTCGATCAGCTGATTATTACTTTCAATGCCGCGACTGGATGAGCCACCCCCCTGCTGGACCAGCTTATCTAAAGGTAAATAAAGCATATTATTGCCACTCTCGGTATCTACCAAAATCTTAGTGCTATTGGTCATAACCTGCTCGATCGCATCTATATAAAGGCGCTTACGCGTGACTTCCGGCGCCTTTTGATACTCCGTTAAAAGCTTAATAAAACGATTGGCTTCACCCTGAGCTTTAGACACTACCTGTGACAGATAAGCTTGCGCTTCTTCTCTCAAGCGCTGAGCTTCACCGCGAGCTTCAGGGATAACCCCATTTGAGTAGGCCTGAGCTTCGTTAACGAGCCGCTCGAGGTCTTCTCGAGCCTTAATGACATCATCATAGGCCGCCTTAACTTCATTCGGCGGCTTCGCATCTTCGATGTTAATCTTAACCACGCTAATACCGCTGGAATAAAGATCAAGCAGATCTTGAAGCTTCTCTTGAGTCGCAATGGCTACCTGTTCACGCTCCGTAGAAATCACACCATCAAGTCCTGTGCTTCCTACCACATGGCGCAATGCACTGTCAGTCGCCAGCTGTAAACTAAGTTCTGGCGCCCTAATACTCAGCACAAAGTCTTTTGCGCTGGCCTCAACGTTGTATTGAACAGAAAGGGCTACCTCTACAATGTTTTCGTCCTGGGTTAGCATAAGCCCACGAGTCGAGTACTGGCGTTCTTCTGTCACACTGACAGTGGTGCGCGAGTCCACAAGCGGTGGATTCCAGTGCAGACCAGAACCAACCGTTTCACGGTATTTGCCGAGACGAAGAATAACCGTCTGCTCTTTCTCATCAACCTGATAAACACCAAGAAGCCCCCAAACCACAAGTAGGACTAAAAGAGCCATTGGCAAAAGACTTTTAAGGCTCGCACCTCCAGAACCACCTCCAGAACCAAACAAGGAGAATTTTTCTTTTAATTTCTTAAGGGCTTCATCAATATCCGGTGGGCCTTGATCATTTCTGTTGCCACCCCAAGGATCTTTTCCACCACCCGGTTCATTCCAGGCCATAATATTCTCCGCGTTTAATTAATGTCTCGTTTAAGACGATGATTATAAAGTGATACGGCTCCAATGTACGATTAGGTACAGTTTATTTTCACACAACAGCTTTATAATGTGACCAAATCATCTATTTTCAACCCTTCAGCCTTTAAAATACGGAAAAAATCGTTCTCAGACAATTGAATTTCCAAATTTATAGCGCCCTTCTGACTCACGCTTTCATTCAAAACAGCTTTATGACGGTACAAGGCAGCACGAAATGAACCCTGACTCTGCTGCAATTGCAAATGCTGGTGGACAATCTTACTGGGTAATCTTTCAATTATTGCTTGTAACACCAAGTTCATGCCCTGACCCGCTAAAGCAGACACCCAAACAGCAACGGGTAAGTCCTCCGCATCGCGATCAATGCGAGGTGAGAAATCATCAAGCAGATCACCTTTATTATAGATCATTAAGGATGGAATTTTGTCAGCCTCAATTTCTTTTAGCACCTCATCAACACGCACGATATTAGTGGCGCGATCTTCTGCGGCGGCGTCGACAACATGAAGTAATAAATCAGCCGATACAGCCTCTTCCAAGGTCGCTCTAAACGCATCAATCAAACGGTGAGGCAAATGGCTAATAAAACCAACCGTATCAGCAAAAACAACCGTGCCGATATCAGCAATATCCAGCCTGCGCATTGTCGGATCTAGTGTCGCAAATAATTGATCTGCAACGAACACATCAGCGTTAGTTAATTTATTAAAAAGGGTTGATTTACCTGCGTTCGTATACCCGACGAGAGATGCGGTGGGTATTTCAGAGCGCTGACGCCCTCTTCGACCCTGATCTCGCTGTTTGCGAACTTTTTCGAGGCGCTGTTTGATTAATTTAATACGATCTCTAACCATACGGCGATCAGACTCAAGCTGAGTTTCACCAGGCCCACGCATACCAATGCCGCCCTTTTCACGATCAAGGTGGGTCCAACCTCGAACCAGGCGTGATGAGAGATGTTGAAGTTGCGCAAGCTCGACCTGTAACTTACCTTCATGAGTTCGCGCACGCTGAGCAAAAATATCTAAAATAAGCCCTGTTCTGTCCAAGACCCTGCACTGCAAAACGGCTTCTAGATTACGCTCCTGACTCGGCGACAGATTATGATTAAATATCACCAATTCGGCATCGGCACTCTTTACCGTCGCATTTATCTCATCGAGCTTACCTGTGCCTATAAAAGTCTTGGCGCTGGGAGATTTTCTGGAGCCAGTAATAAACTCCACAGGATCGCCTCCAGCAGAAAGCACTAGCTCTTCAAATTCTCTAGGGTCTTCAGGTTCAGATTCGCTATTAAGCTTAATATGAACCAGTACCGCTCGTTCGCCAGACTCTGGTCGCTCAAAAAACAATGCCACCGGCTAGATTTGGTCATCGCTATAATCGCCGCCATCATCTTCATCAGCACCACTACTGGGAAGTCGCACGACACGAGAGGGTACAATTGTAGAAATGGCATGCTTGTACACCATTTGACTGACTGTATTCTTTAACAGGACAACAAACTGATCAAATGACTCAACCTGGCCTTGGAGTTTAATACCGTTAACTAAAAATATTGACACCGGAACTCGTTCTTTTCTCAACACATTAAGAAAAGGATCCTGTAGGTTATGACCTTTTGACATGGAGATTTCTCCTTATTGACTATTCAATATAGGCTGTATGGATCACAGCAAAAATGTAAGCGGGATTGCGGGCCGCCGTTAGAAGCTTTCTTTATTGCTCCTTACCTCTACAATATGAGGTGCTCCCTTAGTATTTTCAAGCTTTGATTGCTTATATTTATGCAGCTGTGATATTGCTCCCCATTATCGACTTGAATTTCATGCGCGCTAGGCCAATTGCGCAACCAAGTAATCTGTCGCTTGGCTAATTGACGAGTAGCAATAATGCCCCTCTCTATCGCCTCATCAAGGGTTAATTGGCCATCGCAATAATCCCAAAGCTGACGATAACCCGCAGATCTCATTGCAGTTGACGCAGCAGTTAGATCACCGCGCCGATAAAGCGCCTTGACCTCTGATTCAAGCCCCAGCTCCATCATAAGATGAAATCGCTGGGCGATCCTCTCATGCAATAAAGAGCGGTTGTTACATACCAATGCTAACTGGATGACCTGGTATTCATCCTCAATACCCTGTCCTTTTGATAATGATTGCAGCTCTGAGAGTGGTGACCCTGTGATCAAATAGACTTCAAGGGCTCGTTGAATTCTCTGCGAATGATTTGGATGTAATCGTCCAGCCGTGTTTGGATCAACACGCTTCAGTTCTTCATACAAACTAGGCCAACCAGATTTATTAGCTCGCTCCTGCAACTCATCGCGAATAGCTTGATTCGCCTGGGGAAGCTCGGCAAGACCTTCAAGTAATACTTTAAAATAGAGCATGGTGCCGCCTACAAGCAGAGGTATACGACCTGCAGCGGAGATCTCAGTCATTTTCTCTCTCGCGTCTTTAAGAAAATCCCCAGCACTGTAAGCGTCAATAGGGTCTCTAATATCGATGAGTTGATGCGGGTGCTTTTTGAGCGTGTCTCGACCTGGTTTCGCGCTGCCTATATCCATCTGGCGGTATACCTGAGCAGAGTCAACACTAATAATATCGACAGGCAGGTGCCCACGAAGGCTAATCGCTATGTCTGTTTTCCCTGAAGCCGTTGGGCCCATGACAAAAATAGCGGGGGGTAACGTTGATACCGACATAGCGAGGTTACCTATTGTCCGCGTAAAAAAAGCTTATCGAGCTGATCCAGTGTTAATTGATACCAGGTCGGTCGTCCATGGTTACATTGCCCGCTGCGCTCAGTTATTTCCATATCACGCAGTAATCCATTCATCTCAGGGATGCTGAGCTTTCGATTGGCTCGCACCGAGCCGTGACAGGCCATAGGGGAAAGAATCTCATTAATATGTTCTCTAATACGCTCTGAGGTCCCATGTTCTAATAAATCAGAGACTACATCTCGCAATAAACCTTCAACTTTTGACCCACGCAAAATAGCCGGTATTTCTCTTACAATTACACTTTCTAGTGCGACCCTCTCAACACTAAAACCAAGCTGCTCAAACAATCCATAATGAGCCTCAACTATATCGGCTTCTCGTTGGCTCAGCGCTAAGCTTTCTGGCACTAATAGTGGCTGTGCCGCTAGACTTTGGTCTTCAAAAGCCTGTTTCATCTGCTCATATGTTATTCGTTCGTGGGCAGCATGCATGTCGACAACGATTAATCCATGGCTGTTTTCTGCAAGAATAAAAATACCTTTTAGCTGAGCGATCGCAAACCCCAGTGGTGGAATCTCTTGGTCTTCCTCAGCCTGATCCTGGTTCTGCCCGGAATAAAGACTCTGATAATTACTCAAGGGTGTGTTCACGCCATTAAATCTCGGCTGCGATCCCTGCCATGTTTGTTGATAACCAGAAGAAGGCGTACTTAGTAAAGACAATGATGACTGTTGCGACTGATTGTCTAGAGAGTTTCCCTGTGTCAGACCTTCCATCCCTGCTAGAGAGTCTCCTGAATCTGCTTTTAAATGGTCCTGAGGCCGATCGCTGGCTAGGGCATTTTTTAATGTGCTGGACACAAAGCTATGAATTGACCCACTCTCACGAAAACGCACCTCATGTTTAGTGGGATGCACATTGACATCCACATCCGAAGGTAGAATCTCTAAAAACAAAACGTAGGCGGGATGACGGCCATGGTAGAGCACGTCTTGATAAGCCTGACGGACTGCGTGAGAAACAACTTTGTCACGTATAGAACGACCGTTAACGAAGAAATGCTGGAGGTCTGGCTGACTGCGAGAGAAAGTGGGCAGCCCTATCCACCCCCATAACCGGATACCTGTGCGATCATTATCAATGTAAAGCGCCTGCTCCATAAATAGTGGACCACATATGTCGGCAACCCGTTTTTCTTGCTCTGCATGACTTGTGGCGGGGCGTAAATTGAACTGTACCTTTTGGTTATGACGCAAACTAAATGCCACGTCCATTCTGCTAAGTGCTAGTTTTTTAATGCCGTCATAAATGCGTTTATATTCTGTGCCCTCAGTGCGCAAAAATTTACGCCTAGCTGGCGTGTTAAAAAACAGATCCCTCACTTCAACGCTCGACCCAGTAGGATGCGGTGCTGGCTGCAGTTCTACGTTCATATCTCGGCCTTCAGAGATCGCTTTCCATCCTTTGCTGTCTCCAGAGTTTGATGTGAGTGTTAACCGTGATACCGACGCTATACTAGCCAAAGCCTCGCCGCGAAACCCCAAGGTAGAAACCGCCTCTAGATCATCTAGATCAGTAATTTTACTCGTCGCATGCCGGCTTAAAGCCAGAGGTAAATCGGCCTCAGAGATACCACACCCATCGTCTCGCACTTTAATTAGTTTGATACCACCCTGTTCAACCTCAACATCCACTCGCTGTGCGCCCGCATCTAGACTGTTTTCACAGAGCTCCTTAAGCACTGAAGCAGGACGCTCTACAACTTCTCCTGCGGCGATCTGGTTTGCCAGCTGTGGACTGAGGATATGAATGCTAGGCATGATTACAAACCTTAGAATAACGTTTAATGTCGGAGCTCACTTTAGCTTGGTGGAATAGAAATCTTTTGGCCAACACGAATCGAGCTGGACGCCAGATTATTGTATCTTAATATTTTACTCACTGAAGTGTTATAACGCTGAGCAATCTCAGAAAGCGTGTCCCCAGGAGCAATAACATAGGTTCTTTTTTGTTGAGCATCGCTACTTGCCAATAAGGTTCCCACTGGCGGCATTAGAGTGTAATAGTCGACTAACCCGTCAAATATTGCCTGCGCTATTTTTCTCTGATGGCTTTCGCTGCTCAGCTTTCCAGCCTCTCGAGGATTGGAGATGTAACCCGTCTCAACCAATAACGAAGGAATGTCAGGTGACTTAAGCACTAGAAACGAGGCTTGCTCTACGCGTTTTTTGTGTAATTTGATCACTCTTCCCATGCTATTCAAAACATACTTGCCAGCTTCAAGACTTCGACGCAACGTTTCATTCATTGAAAGATCAAGCAAAACCCCAGCCAGAACATCATCTTTATCATCTAAACTTAAGGTGCTAGCACCACCAATGAGATCAGCTCTATTTTCCTTAGAAGCTAGATATCTAGCGGCCTCACTAGTAGCACCTTTAGTTGACAAGGCGTAGACCGACGCACCATTAACTGATAGATCAGTGAAAGCATCGGCATGTACAGAGATAAAAAAATCCGCTCCCTTCTTATGAGCAATGGCCATGCGCTTTCGGTGGCCAACATAGTAATCACCAGTACGAATCAAAACGCCTTCAAAATACGTGTTTTGATCAAAAAGTTTTTCAATTTTCTTAGAAATTTGCAACGCTACTGTTTTCTCTAGAACTTTTTTTGGTCCGAGAGCCCCGGGGTCTTCTCCACCGTGGCCCGCATCAATAGCGATAATAATTTTACGGTTTTTACGTTCTAGTATCTTATCCACAGTTTTACTGACCGATTTTGCCTTACCATAAAGATCGACTACCAATCGATTGCCATATTTCTCATTGGCTTTAAGGGTAAAACTTTTCGGACTGACACTATTATTTAAGTCTAGGACTATCCGCAGGTCAGTTTTATTGCGCGCTGCATGGCGAATAGCCGCAATTGGTGTTTTACTCAGATCAAGTTTTTCCAGCGTGGTTTTTAGATCTACATCGACCAAGTCAATAACTAATCGATCGGGGTTTTTGAGGGTGATCAGTTGATGCTCAGCTGCCTCGCTTAAATCAATCACTAAGCGCGTATAATCAGGAGAGTGCCATAAACGCACGGACTCTATGTCCGACCCGATTACAGGGGTCGCCATCAACAACATAAGTGCGACCATCCAACAAGGGAGCCCAACTGTTAATGTCTTCAAATTTTTATGGCCGCTTACTTCCAATGGATGCCTTGCTCTTATTATATTGATGTAACTATGTGCTGGCGCCTCTAACGATTTGGCGAACTAGCTCCTCACCACTAACTGAATAAGCATCCACAGTAACATGGCGTCCGCTTTTCTCATGCTTGATGCTAATACTAACATCTGCAGTGGGTAAAAACCCCTCGCCACGTTCTGGCCATTCTATCAAACAGAGCGCCGCATCTTCCAAGTAATCAGCAAAGCCCATGTAGTCGAGCTCTTCCGCGTCCACCAGTCGATACAAATCAAAATGGTACACTACGCCAACATCTAGCTTATAGGGCTCAACCAAGGTGTAAGTTGGACTTTTGACAGCTCCTTTGTGCCCTAAACCCTGAAGCACGCCCCTACTAAGGGTTGTTTTTCCAGCACCTAGATCGCCCTGCAGCGTAATAATTAGTGGCTTCGGCAAACTTGACGAGAGACTGCATCCAAAGGCAACCATGGCCTCTTCTCCAACGACATTGAGGTTCGCTGTAGCAACTATTTGCCCCTTCACGAAAGCTCCTGATCCCATTGATTCATAGCTTCAGTTAAATATGGCAATATGTCTGTTGCGACCAAGCCTTTGTATCCTCTATTCTGCACAGCCATATCAGCAGCAGCTGAATGCAGGCAACTGCCTAATTCAGCTGAAGTCTGCAGGTCCATGCCCTGAGCAATCAAACTACCAATCACACCGCTTAAAATATCGCCCATGCCACCAGTAGCCATACCAGGATTCCCATAGGGGCAAACTTTTATAGGCTCTCCAGCTTGCGCCGACACGAGGGTTCCCGCGCCTTTGAGGATAATAATAGCATTGTATTTTTCTTGTAATCGACGAACAGCCTCAAAGCGGTCCGCTTCAACGTCTTCAACAGAAATACCTAAGAGTCTCGCTGCTTCGCCAGAGTGAGGGGTCATAATCCACGACCTATTCTGATGATTAGTCACAACGCGACCTTCCGATATTATATTCAGTCCATCGGCATCTACAACCATTGGCAGGTCGGTTGCCATGGCTTTTTGCATCAGCTGTTCCGACCAAGAAGACCGTCCTAACCCAGGTCCTATAACTAAAACAGTAGGCCGATCTAGCAATGGCTCTAATTGCTGACCTGAGGCCACGGCGCAGGCCATAACCTCTGGCTGCCGAGCTAGACTTGCGGTGACATGATCGGGTCGAGTCACCAAACTAGTCAATCCAGAACCCGTCTTTAAGGATGCCTCTGCTGCCATTATTGCCGCACCTCCAAAACACAAGTCCCCTCCGATAACCATGCAATGGCCTCGTTGGTTTTTATGCACATCTGCCTCAAGTTCTGGCATATATTCAATGAGCTCAGACAGGTCCATTAGTTGGGCTGAGGGTGCCATTTTTTGTAATACAGATTCTGGTATATCTAGTGAATCATAAACAATCTCGCCACACAGCGCAGGACCCCGCCCTGTAAACAAACCCTGTTTGGCTCCAACAAATGTCACGGTCGAATCAGCTTTCACCGCTATATCTTCGACCGCACCTGTATCACTGCTTAAGCCCGAGGGAACATCGATAGACAGTACAGGCAGAAAGGAGCTATTAATTACCTCGATAGCTAAGGCAAAATTACCTCTAAGAGGGCCGCTAAATCCAGTGCCCAGTAAGCTATCAACAATCACACCTTGCGAAAGATCGGAGTCAATAGAGGGCTCTTGCATATTTATATTAGCTTCGAGGCACAATTGTTTTGCCAGTTCGGCGTCGCCAGAGATTGCCGCAGTATTCCCGACCTCATAGATCGTTACCGAGATGTTACTCGTTGCGGCCAGCGCTGCAATAATGTACCCATCACCTCCATTATTACCTCCTCCACAGAAGACGTGTAAAAAACTAGGTTCGCCAAAGGTTTCCATTAACTCAGCAAAGGAAAAGGCACCCGCTTTTTGCATCAAATCAAAGCTGGATATACCGGCATTTTCGGTGGCTAGGCGATCTAACTCCCTAACTGTTTTGGCATTAAATAAGGCATCTTGAAGAAGAGTATGCGACATGGAGCATATATCCCAGTAAAATTAGGGTAATTATAAGTCAGAATAGCATTGAAACCATGCATGAATTGATCAGTGAATCAGAGAAACTAGATAATTTAGCCAAAAAAATTAGAGCCTGGGGTTCAGACCTGGGTTTTCAGCAGGTTTCTATCGTCGAACCAAATCTAGACCTAGCCTCTGAGCGACTTCATCAATGGCTGGAGAAAGGTTTTCAGGGTTCGATGGCCTGGATGTCTGAACATGGCGATAAACGTTATGTGGTAGACAAGCTAGTTAACCACACTGTTCGCGTTATTTCTGTACGCATGGACTATCTTGCCGACGACAAGATGATTGCCGTCTTAAAGGATGACAACAAAGCCTATATTTCTCGTTATGCTTTGGGGCGAGACTATCACAAGGTTGTTCGCAGTCGACTCGCCGCTTTAATGAAAAAGATAGAAGACGAAATACCAGAGCTCGAGTTATCACAACGTCCGTTTGTCGATAGTGCGCCCGTCATGGAGAAACCTATCGCTGAACAGGCAGGGTTGGGTTGGATCGGTAAAAACACACTACTGCTTAATGAAGACGCAGGATCATGGTTTTTCCTGGGCGAGATATATACGTCATTAAAGTTGCCTGTCGACTCGCAAAAACAAGACGACCAATGCGGGAAATGCAAAGCGTGTATTACCGTCTGCCCAACCGATGCGTTTCCAGAGCCCTACGTCTTAGATGCGAGACGTTGTATATCCTACCTAACGATTGAGCATAAAGATGCTATCCCAGAAGAGCTAAGACCGCTAATGGGAAACCGAATTTTTGGTTGTGATGACTGTCAAATTAGCTGCCCATGGAATCGTTTTTCCGCACCTACTAAGGAACATGACTTTACCCCACGGCATAATCTAGACTCCCCCTCGATGGTGACTCTGTTTAACTGGGAGCCAGAGGAATTCCTCGACAAGACTCAAGGCTCGCCTATCCGCCGTATTGGCCATGAACGCTGGCTGAGGAATATTGCTGTCGGACTGGGTAATGCTAAAGGATCAAAAGAAATCCTTAGCCATCTAGAGGCGAAGGCAGAACATCCTTCAGCACTTGTGAGAGAACACGTCGAATGGGCAATTCGGCAACAACAGGACAAACTTAAGTCCGAATAAAAACTTCCCGGTAGTAGGCCAGTTCTCCAATCGAATCATAGACATCATCCATGGCCAAATGACTGCCCTTTTTAGAAAAACCATCAACCAAGTCAGGTCGCCATCGCACAACTAGTTCTTTAAGTGAACTCACGTCAAGGTTACGGTAATGAAAAAACGAAGCTAATTCGGGCATATAACGGACTAAGAATCGCCGATCCTGGCCAATTGAATTACCGCACATGGGCGATTGACCCGGTCCAACCCAGCCACTTAAAAACTCGATGGTTGCAGACATAGCCTCAATTTCACTGATTTGGCTATTGCGCACTCGCTCAGTCAATCCTGACCCACCGTGTTGTCGAGTATTCCACTCGTCCATACCATCTAGCAAGGCGTCACTCTGTGTAATCACCATAGAGGGACCCTCGGCTAACACATTTAACTGCGAGTCAGTCACCACGGTCGCAATTTCAATAATTCGCTCGACCTGAGGATCTAGCCCTGTCATCTCTAGATCAATCCAGATTAGATTATGAGGATCAATTTTTGTCATGTAGGTACCTATTTTTGACCTTTGGTATCGATCAGTCTAGTTGTGGTGCTAGGAAAATGTTACTTAGAACGCTAATGCTATATCCTTACACCCCATAAGGCCAGAAATGGCTACATGTCATCCAGGAAGCTGTTATCTATGAGTAATCATTTTTACATCCTATGAGTAAGCGCAGGCTCAGTGATCGCCAAAAAGATCGTATTCAATCGATTCAATCTCGTCGCCGTGAGCGCGCGATCACCAAGAATGCGATTGCTGAGGAAGATATTGGGAACCTTGCCAAACTTGGCCCCGAGACTCTAGGTACTGTAGTCACCAATTTTGGCTCTCAAGTAAATATTGAAGCCTCAGAAGAGCCGATGAAAGGTCAGGTAGTGCGCTGTCACATGCGTGCCAACCTGGACAGTCTAGTCACTGGAGACAAGGTGATATGGCGCTTTGCTGAACCCCATGGAGTCGTGGTTGCAAGGCAACCGCGAGAGTCTGAGCTGGTTCGCCCAGACATTTATGGAAAACTGCGTCCAGTAGCGGCTAATGTGAATTTAATAGCCATTGTATTTGCGCCAAAGCCTACTGCCTTTAGTAATTTGTTGGATCGCTATTTGGTGGCTGCAGAAGCTCATGGTATTAAACCATTGCTGGTGTTGAATAAGATCGATATGTTGCATGAAAGTGACTATAACGATATTCAGCAATTGATAGATGACTACACCTTTATTGGCTATGACATTATTCAGGTTTCCTCCAAAACGGGTGAGGGTATTGAAGCCCTCCAAGACTATTTGGCTGACCAAACAGCTATTTTTGTCGGTCAGTCTGGTGTTGGTAAATCGTCTTTGATTAATCTTTTACAACCGCAAGCTCATATGCCGGTTGGCCCTCTGTCGGTGGGCAAAGAAAAAGGCACTCACACCACAACCATCTCTAAACTTTTTCACCTTGCTGGTGGTGGTGTATTAATCGACTCTCCCGGTATTCGGGAATTTGCCTTGACGCACCTGAGCAAAGAGAAAGTTATCGATGGGTTTATTGATTTTCGTCCCTATCTTGGATACTGCAAGTTCCGAGACTGTAATCATGATAAGGAGATTGGCTGTAGTCTTTTAGCCGCCGTTGCAGATAAAAAAGTACTGGCCATTCGACTCCATAACTATCGTCAGATTCTTTTATCTCAAGAATCTACTAGATTTTAATATCTGCTAAAATCTAAATCTGCACAGCTTTATATATCAGCATAAAGGATGCTTAATGACCGACAAAATACCCCGCCTAATCGAACCTCAGGAGCTAGAGTCTCTGCTGTATGATGAGCGCTTAATTATTATTGATCTAAGTAGCCTTTCGTTGTATTCCCTGCAGCATGTGCCTGGCTCTGTGCATCTTCCTTACAGCGCTTTGATGTCCAACAGCCCCCCAGCAATGGGTAAATGTCCGACCTTTAGTGAGGTCGAATCGCTAATTAGCTATCTCGGTATTGATAACACCAAGCAAGTCATTGTGTACGATGATGAGGGCGGCGGCTGGGCGGGCAGGTTTACTTGGATAATGGATTTAGTTGGACTGCATAATTGGTCCTATTTAAATGGGGGCATAGTGGCCTGGATAAAAGAAGGGTTTCCGACAGAGAGTTCACCCAACCTGCCAAACGCTAGTCAAGCTTGCATTGGCGTTGACTTTGCCTATCCGGCTGTTTCTATCTCTGCAGATGAAATTATAGCCTCCATGGGCGATAACGATTTCGTTATATGGGATGCCAGAAATCCAGCAGAGTACTCAGGTGAAATTGTTAGTGCAGCGCGAGGCGGCCACATTCCTGGTGCAATTAATCTTGAGTGGACCACCTTAATGAGCACCCAAACGAATTTACGCGTTCATAAGGACGCACAAGCCATTTTGGATGGCGCAGGACTAACTAAAGACAAACGTATTGCTACACACTGCCAACAACATCATCGTTCTGGCTTTACCTATATGGTCGCCCGAATTCTTGGTTACGATAAAATAGCCGGCTATGGCGGTTCATGGGCAGAATGGGGTAATCTTGACCACACACCAATTGAGTATGGCATCTAACAGTCCAACACTCATTTTGACTATTGCTTTCTAAATATGAGAATCGAAATTATGAGTCACCGCGCAGATTTTTTTGTTGCTGCACAACGCATCTTACCCAAGCACGCACTCTCACGCATGATAGGAAGACTGGCAGAGTCAAAACGCCCATGGTTAAAAAATATTCTCATAAAGCGAGCCATCACTGCCTTTAATATCAACATGCAAGAAGCTCAAAGCGATAGTCTCGATGATTATGAAAGTTTTAATGCTTTTTTTACCCGGGCCTTAAAAGAAGGCGCAAGACCTATTGATCTCGGTCGCGATAGTGTTGCCTGCCCAGCAGACGGCGTCGTAAGTCAGGCCGGCAATATTAGCGAAAATAAAATACTACAAGCCAAAGGGATTGATTATTCAGTCAGTCGCATACTAGGAAAATCAACCGAGGCAAATCGTTACAAAGATGGCAGTTTTGCGACTATTTATCTGTCACCTAAAGACTATCATCGGGTGCATATGCCCGTCACCGGAAAGCTACTGCGGACACGCTACATTCCGGGAGAATTATTTTCCGTGAATGACCTGACAGCACAGAGCCTAAATGGGTTATTTGCCCGAAATGAACGGCTAGTCTGTGAATTTGAGTCTGATCTGGCGGGTCAGTTTTCAGTGATCTTTGTCGGCGCTATGCTAGTGGCGGGCATTGAAACTATTTGGGGTGGATTTGAGCAACCCGGCCCCGGGGCTGTGAGAGAAAATGTCTTCTCTGATCAATCTTTAATTTATACCAAAGGCGATGAAATCGGTCGATTTAAATTCGGGTCAACGATTATTTTACTCTTTGAAAAGGATGCGGTCAGTGGATTAGATACTCTATTGCCGCAGACGGCTATTTCCATGGGTGAAGGCATTGCTACTCTAAGATAACCCAATGCTGTCCTTCATCAACCCTCAGAAAAACGATGTACGGCGTCAACAAATATTTTTGCTTTGGCGGGATCAATATCTGGAGTAATGCCATGGCCAAGGTTAAATATGTGGCCATTGCCTGAACCGAAGGACTGCAAAATAGTCTGTACTTGGCTTTCAATGGTTTGCTTGTCAGCTCGTAAAACCGCTGGGTCCATATTGCCTTGGAGCGACACCTGACTACCGACACGTTTTTTTCCCTCTCCTATATCTACAGTCCAATCCAGCCCTAGACAGTGACAGCCCGTGCTAGCCATTACTTCTAACCAATGGCCGCCGCCCTTAGTAAAAAGAATAACAGGCACATCTCGCCCATCTGCATGAGTAATTAAGCCTTTAACGATTCTCTGCATGTAGGCCAATGAAAACATCTTATAGGCTTGATGCTCCAATGCTCCGCCCCAAGTATCAAATATCTGCACCACTTGCGCTCCAGCGCGAATCTGAGCATTCAAATAATCAATAACAGACAATGTCAGCTTTTCGAGTAACTGGTGCATTAACTCAGGCTGGGTATAGAGCATTGTTTTAGCTCTAGCAAAGTCTCGACTGCTCTGGCCCTCAATCATATAAGTGGCCAACGTCCAGGGACTTCCCGAGAATCCTATCAAGGGTACTCGACCATTTAATTCTCGCCGGATCATGCTCACCGCATCAGTAACATAACTCAGATCCTTGGCGGTATTAACGACCTGCAGCTGCTCTATGTCAGCTTCGCTTCTAACAGGTTTACGAAACTTTGGGCCCTCTCCTTCCTCAAAATATAACCCTAGTCCCATGGCATCTGGGATGGTTAAAATGTCTGAAAATAAGATGGCTGCGTCTAACTCAAACCGCTCTAGGGGTTGCAAGGTTACCTCGCATGCCAGCTCAGTATTTTTACAAAGGCTCATAAAATCGCCAGCCTTTGATCTGACCTGTCGATATTCAGGCAAATAACGGCCAGCCTGACGCATCATCCATACTGGCGTTTTATCAACAGGTTGACGGAATAAAGCCTTTAAAAAGCGATCATTTTTAAGTTGTTTCATAAATTATTTAGATTGGTTCATTGATTAATCGATTAGACCTAGTATACGTCTCGCAGATAACGCTTTTCACGTTTTAGGTTGTTAACGTATTCTCCAGATTTGTCAGCAGTCAGGTCGCCATGCTCAGCTATGAGGTCGCATAACGCCTGATCTACGTCTTTAGCCATGCGCGTTGCATCACCACAAACATAAAAATAGCCGCCTTGCTCAAGCCACTCATAGATACTTGCGCCCTGTTCATGCATTTTGGTTTGGACATAAATTTTCTCTTTTTGATCCCGCGAAAATGCCAAATCAAGACGAGTTAACAGTCCAGAATTTTGCATTTCCAGTAACTGCTCTTCATAAATAAAGTCAGCGGCTCTGGTCTGATCGCCGAAGAACAACCAATTCGGACCCTTTGCATTGCGTACCTGGCGCTCTTCCAAAAAAGCTCTGAATGGAGCAATTCCGGTACCTGGACCAACCATTATTATTGGCGCATCGTCATTGTCCGGAATACGGAATGCTTTATTGGGCGAGACGAAGATTCCTACTTTACCGCCCTCTATAACCCGATCAGCCAAAAATGTTGAGCAAACACCCTGATGCTCTCTACCCTCTGCTTGCCAGCGCACCGAGGCGACGGTCAAATGCACAGACCCCGGATGCTGCTTGGGACTAGAAGAAATAGAATAAGCACGATGCTGTAATGGCCTCAATAGTGCCAAGAATTCTTCAAGTGACAACATGACACTAGGATTTAAATTTAATAAATCAAGCGTATCCTTACTCCATAAGTAATCAGCTAAGGCTTCTTTGTCGCCATTACTCATTACATTGCTAAAGAAATCATTCTCCGCCTGTCTCTCTATCGCGGCTAAAAATTCGCGCGAGGGTGTCGATATTTCATAGTTATAAGTCAGCAATTCGTCAATCGTTTTAGTTTCACCCTCAGGCACTGTGCCTGGCGCTATGACCAACCTTTGTAGAAGACTGGAAACTAAAGTACCGTTGTTAATTGGCATCACGTTTAGCGCATCGCCAGTTTCATAGCTTAGATTACTATCGGCAAGATCAAACTCATAATGACGTATTTCCTTAGCTGATGATTCTCCAGACAATAGAACGTTGGCCGTTATAGTCGATGGAAAAGGATTCTTACGGTTCCATATTGATTTGACCACGGCTGGTATCACATCTGCCTTAGGTGCTACTGCACTGCCATCGTTAGCAAGAGGAATCACTCTAGCCATCCACTCCTCAGCCATATCCTCGTAGTCAACATCACAGTCTATCCGGTCAACCAACCGCTTGGCTCCAAGTTGCTCAAGCCGAACGTCCAGTAATTTACCTGCTTGGCAAAACTCATCGTAGCCAGTATCCCCTAGCGCTAGAATGCCAAATTGCATTGCCGGTAATTGAGGCATATTGGAAGCTGAAAGAGCCTCCCAAAATAACTGGGTATTATCAGGCATCTCTCCCTCACCATACGTCGCTATGGCAATAATGACTCGCTCCATCGCAGAGAATTCCTCAATCGAGACATCATCTAAACCCTGCACTATTGGCTCAAACCCTTGACCTCGTGCTACGTCTGCCGCATCCATCGCCAGACCTTCAGTATTACCTGTTTGAGTACCATAAAGAATATTAAGCACGGGCGCTGATACTGCCCCTGACTTAAGTAATGCGCCGGCCTGACTTCCAACCATCGCCTTTGCCGACTGCATGCCCGCCAAAAATCCTGCTAACCAAGATTTTTGGTCACCGGTAAACGGAGCATCTTCAGGAATAAATGGGAGCTTCATCAAAAGGCCTCGGTCTTAACCCACATTGGGTAAGATATCATTTAGAGCATTATGTGCAAAAAGCTCTTCAAAGCTGGGGACATGCCCCAACGCAATTTTGTTTTTTTGCTGTTGATACAAGATCCAACCATAGGTCGCGGGACTATCCATTGATAGAATGTTTCGCAACCTCAACGTCTCCTTAAAATCATTGAGCCGTTTACCCGCAATCATCGCCGCTAATTCGGGTGCACTATACGCGGAAATCGCTTCTCGCGCATGCCTCAACAACCCGTTCATGAGAGAAAAGTCCTCTGTTAGTATGAGATTGCGAGTTGCCTTAATTGCATCTGGATGCTCTATAGAGGCCACATTAGGTAAACGTTTTAATGATATTTTTTGTGCTGCATCTAGCACAGAGTAGGTATTAACTAGCTCATACATATCACTACTAGCCAGTTCAATATCTGGCACGCTGCCCTTTATCACGGGCTCACCCGAACGCCACGCACGCTTTAATTTATTGACTTGAAATGCGGCAAGAGCAACCGCGAGCTCTTCCAAAAGCTCCTTGCGTGATTTAACCTCTAAAATTGCTTCATAATCTTGGTACTGCAGCAGCGCTTTAGGAGTGATATACGCAAAATTGGCTCGCTCTTCAGCCCAGTGTTCCAATAGCCAAGTCGCTTTTTTAGAGCTGGTAGCATCAACATGCCACTCCAACAACGTATGTACGGCCTGAGCGTGTATTTCAGCCTCTTCCGCCGAATCTGCTAGCGAGCCTAGTATTACCGAGTCATGGCTAATACTATTGGTGAATTTTCCATAGGGGTCGTACTGATAGGCAAAACCACCTGACATACCATTGCCAAAACCTTTGGCAAACGAACCTAAGTTAAGCACCGCTCCGTTTGTCATATATTCAGCGCAGAAATCACCGACGCCTTCAACTACGGCAGTCGCACCAGAATTGCGCACGGCAAATCGATCTCCGGCCTGACCTTCAATGAATATGCGACCTCCGGTTGCACCAAACAATGCGAAATTACCAATTAAGACATTAGTCCCAGGCTTGTCACTACCACCAGGCGGCGCATGAATAATAATTTCTCCTCCGCACGCAGTTTTCCCAACGCCATCATTGCAAGTACCAGTATGCTCTAAGACCATACCATCGTTACAAAAAGCGCCATAGGACTGCCCCGCAGTACCGTGAGTGGCGATTCGTACAGCTCTACTAGCGAGAAATCGGCGTCCACGGCCATCTTTCAAGACTGCGGGTAATTGTGACTCTCGAAGTTCATAATTAAGCATTCGCTCAATGTCTATGGCCAACTGACCACCAACGCTCTTATTACAGTTATTAAGAAACTGACTGCCAGGCAGTTGAGTGCATACTTGTTTTTTATCAATTAAGGCATCTCGGATCACGGCCAGGAAGCCATCATCCACCGTAAAATCTCGCTCCATATAGATCGGATTATCAATCTTGTATTCTTCAACCACGGTCAACATTGCACGCAGATCGAGCTGACCAACCGATGATGGGTGATCTAGCAAGTGCAAAAAATCACATCGCCCTCGAGCCTCACGCAATGAGCGTAACCCAAGTTGTGCCAGAATTTCTCTAACTTCATGAGCTATATTGAGTAGATATTGCCCTAAAGCTCGTGGGTCACCATCAAATACTTCTGGATTTGTTGTTAAGCCCGCAGGACATTTTATATTACAATTTTTAGCCATGACGCACTTCAGCATCATTAGAGCAGTGGTGCCAAACTCAAAGCTATCACCCCCCATAAGAGCGGACTTAACCACGTCTGACCCAGTCTGATGAGCTCCGGAACAGCGTAAGACCACCTTCTCACGCAGGCCATTGGCGCAAAGAGCTTGGTGGACCTCGGCAATACCGATCTCAGCAGCGCGGCCCGTGTATTTAAGCGAGGTAACAGAAGCAGCGCCAGTGCCACCAGTACTACCTGCAACATTAATGACGTCTGCGCCCGCTTTCGCAACGCCCACAGCAATCGTACCTATACCGTCAGATGACACAAGCTTTACAATCACTCGGACTCGCGCCGCTTTCGCATCGTGAATAAGTTGAGCCAAATCCTCAATTGAGTAGGTGTCATGATGGGGTGGCGGCGATATCAGCTCTACTCCAGGAACGCCTCCACGAGCAGCCGCTATTTCTACATTTACTTTAGGGGCAGGTAATTGTCCACCCTCTCCAGGCTTAGCACCTTGACCAATTTTAATTTCAATTTCTTCAAGCATTGGGTCAGCAAGATAACCAGCCCAAACACCAAATCGTCCTGATGCAAACTGCTTGATACGTGAAGCTCTAATGGTCCCGTAACGAGATATATGCTCCCCACCCTCACCACAGTTAGACATTCCACCTACCATGTTGGTGCCATGCGCAACCGCTTCATGGGCTGTAGCCACCAATGCACCATGACTCATTGCTCCGGATGCCAGAAGTGGTGTGATTTCGCTGGCCGGCTGAACATCACTGAGGTCCACTAATGAAGGTGCCGAACGAAGTCGAGCGAAGTAATCCCTAGCTTCCCCCGCAGCAACAATAGATAGCATTTTCCCGCTAACTGATTGGTCAACGATGTGCACACCAAAACGATCTGAGCATGACTTAGCCAAGGCCTGTAATCGATCTCCCCTATCAGGCAGTGGACCGGTTAATTGCAAAGCGAAGGTATCATCTCCGATAACCTCACATGCAAGTCCTCGAATAATAAAATGGTTATTGCCTGCGCGATTGAATAACATCATCTCATGACGAAAATCGTCAGCTTCTGAAAGAAAACTAATGTCAGCGGGAAATGCTAAAACATCGCGAAGTGCCGCAGGCCGTCGCGCTCTCTCTTCAGTCATAGCGCGCGAGAAGTCTCTATAGCCGGGCGTGATATTAAAATTATTAATTTCAGACTGGGTAAGTCTATCAAAGCTGGTATTAGTGTAGCCTTCATCACTGATACCGAAAGCACCCTCCATACGATTTAGTGTCAGTAACCGCAGAGCTTCAGTAGTATTAGTATCACCATCACCTTTCTTATCAAAACTAATATCTTCCTCGGTGAGCTCAACAAAACTTCGTACCGCTGTCACCCCATAGGAATGACCCGCGCCTTCTGCACGTTCCTTAAATAATCCCAACATAGGTATATCGCTCTCTACTTCACAGGCAAGAGCACGCTCATGCCAATCAGCAGCAGCCTGAGCGATTTCAGTGAAACCTACGCCTCCCACAGGGGATTTCATATTAGGAAAATAACGCCGAAATATGGGATCATTAGTATTTAAAAAGTTGGGCTCAAAAAACTCGCCACCAGAATAACTTTCAACAGTGCACAGGCCAACTTTGCCCATTGTCTTCATCAACGCCTTTTCCGCAGCTTTGGTGAACTTTAGGTAAGCCCCATCGACGTTATCCGCAAATTTTTCTTCCGCCCGCATCTGCAATCCCATGGGATATACAGCTGATGCGCCAAAACCAAGAGCGCAGGCAACATGATGAGAGGAGCAAATTTGTCCACTTTCAACAATAAGTGATACTCGTAATCTCAGACCTGACTCTATTAACCGTTGATTAATAGCGGATACGATTAAGGTCATTGATATAGACGTATTAGCACGAGAAACATGTCGATCGCTGATGATAGCTATGCCACCATGCTCTCTAGCAAAGTGTTCTACAGAATCACAGATTCCATCAATCGCGTTGACCAAGGACTCTTCGTTGGCACTCATATTACCGAATACAGGCTCATAAAGCATTGGGAAATGACCAACCGGTGTCTCTTTTTGAGCGCCAATACTCAGCATTTGTGAGTGACTGAGAATCGGGGACTGGACCACAATCTGCCTGCCCGCCTTTGCTCCAATATTAGGCTTGGTCCCCAAAGCCACCCGCAACGTCATCCCTTCAGCTTCACGAATTGAATCTAGAGGAGGATTAGTGACCTGCGCAAACCGCTGAGAGAAATATTTAGCAACACCGCCTTCATTATCTGACAGCGCATTAATCGCGTTGCCATAACCCATTGCCGACACCTTTTCAGTACCCGTGGCCAGCATTGGATCCATCATAAATCGAAAGCATTCTTGATTCTGTGAATAGGCGACATATCGACCCGCCAAAGACAAATTACCGGAATAGCGCGACGAGGATGTTTTCTCAGATTCAGGAACCGGTGGCAGGTCTTCGATTAGGATGCGTGCATGATCCACCAGTTTTGCGTAGTCGCGCTGACTGGCCAAGAGTTCAAGAGCCTCAGAGGTAGTAAAAGAACGTTGTTTTTGGTGGTCATAATACAGCATACCGCCAGCCTCAATCCGTCCGCGGCTTAATACAGCCTCATCACCAAAATCTACCTGGCCTGCTTCAGACATCACCGCAAGATAACGCTTTGTTTCTATTGATCTTAATGGCCGCAAGCCAAGACGATCTAAGCGCGCCCCAATTATCGAGCCGTCGCCAAAAATAAGCGCAGCGGGACCATCATTTTTCTCTTCATACAAAGAAAAGTATTCAAGCATAGAGCGCACAGGAGACGATAAGGTTGTATCGTTTTCCCAAGCCGGTGGCATCATAGACACAACCGCAGTCACTAAATCCAGGTCGTCTTCAACGACACGAGAATGTAATGTTTGATCTAAACGACAGCTATCTGACTGCCCTTTTGGCCTGATAATATTGTTTTCTTTAGCCCTCGCAATGGCGGCCTCAGACAATCGATTCTTTTTATCAGTATTCAACTCTCCATTGTGCGCCATCAGCCTAAATGGCTGGGCCATAGAGGGATGAGGGTCTGTATTCGTTGAGAATCGAGTATGGAAGTAGAGCGTATGAATACGTTGATCCACATCATTAAGGTCACAAAAATAAGGCACAATTTCGTGCGAATTTAGGCGCCCTTTAAGCACCTGCATGCGAGATGACATTGAAAGAGGATACATTCCTTCAAGATTCTCATCGACATAAGCCTCTGACTCTATTGAGAGTAACGCTTTATGAATGCTTTTTTCTAGAGCTGCGCCTCTTATTCCTTTTGGCGCCGCGAAAACCCATTGCGCTATAGATAACTGATATTTAATTGCCGCTGGACGCAACACTGAATTATCGACGTCTACACTGCGCGTGCCTAGCGTAATCATACCCTCGGCTCTAAGAGCGTCATCAATCAGTTTTTTAGCTCTAACATGCTGACTTTGATCATTCGGCAAGAAAAAATTACCCACTCCAAACTCACCAGGCACTAGACTAGCGCCGACAACTCTGCTGAAAAATGTAACTGACAAGTCAATTGAGACTCCAGCTCCGTCACCAACCCCTTCAGCTGACATACCTCCGCGATGAGGCACCGCACAAAGCGCTTCATGCCCTTTAATCAATAATTCATGCGTTTGCTTACCGTCTTTTCTGGTAAGAAAACCCACGCCACAGCTACTTTTTTCAAAAGTACTGTCGTAGAGGCCAAAGTTTTTTACATCATTCATAAGCACTGATTCTTAGTTGGGGGCTATTACTGCAATACTTGCGCGCGCACTCGTATACGGCATTTTTTTTGCCGAAAGGGTCGATATTCTACACTTTTTGCCCGATTTAGGCTATTCGATTGCGCCTTAAAGGTCAGGCAGGTTAGCTCTTTTGACCAATTTTGCGCTGATAACAAGTATTCACTAAACTTTTAGTTATTAGTGGTCACTTATTCGTTTAAGAAGATGATTAAGATTCAATCTAATCAATTAACAACGGCAAAACTTAGCAAGGGTGGCATCTATCCATCTCTGAGCAAAGTCCTGACTAACATAGCCCTGTCCTAGACTTCTTAAAAGAACCAGCCTCAATTGCCCGTCAAGCACCTTCTTATCGCTATACATAAGTTTCATGAAGTCATCTGCCGTCATGTCCTTTGGGGCAGCAACAGGTAATGAAAAAAAACTCATTAGCGCGTTACTTCGATCAACATCCTCCTGAGAAAGATTTCCAGCATTCATCGACAAATCAAGTGCCATTGCCATGCCGGCGGCTACTGCTTCTCCATGCAGCCATCCCCGGTAAGCCTGAAACGTCTCAATGGCATGGCCAAAGGTATGACCGAAATTAAGGATAGCTCTAATGCCATGCTCCTTTTCATCCGCACTCACTATCTTTGCTTTGTTGATACAGGATCTCTCAATAGCCTCACTCAATGCCGCTTTATCTCGCCGGATTATCGCGTCAGCGTTCGTTTCCAGCCATTCAAAGAACGGATAGTCTACTATCAATCCATATTTAATGACTTCAGCCATCCCAGCAGAAAATTGCCTGTCAGGCAGCGTATTAAGGGTGTCGGTATCTATAATTACGGCGGCTGGCTGATGAAAGGCACCCACCATGTTTTTGCCCAAAGGGTGGTTCACTCCCGTTTTACCGCCGACTGACGAATCCACCTGTGCCAATAGAGTAGTTGGGATTTGAATAAAAGGAACACCTCTCTGATAAGACGCTGCTGCAAAACCCGCCATATCTCCCACAACTCCGCCTCCCAATGCTATTAGGGTGGTCTTTCGGTCATGGTTTTGCTCGAGAAGTTTGGTAAAAATACTGTTCAAATGATCAAGATTTTTAAATTGCTCTCCATCTGGCAAGGTCACTACATCAATATTCTTGTTTTCCAAACCTGCCATGACAGATTCTAGGTAAAGAGGAGCGATCGTGTCATTAGTAACAATCAGAACCTTTCCGCCCTGAATATATTGATTAAGATCAACCAAAGAAATTTGCTTGGGACCGATATTGATAGGATAGCTTCTATCCCCTAAATCAACCGTGATATGTTTTGAAGCCTTGGAGTCAAGACTTTTTGAATTATTCATCATAACAAGCGCCCTTACAAATAAGCGCTCTATTTTAACCTGTTAGTTACAGATTTGCTTAACCCTTTTAATTTGAAGTAGGAACCAACAACAATTAATTATTTGCTAGTGTCCTAATAAGCTCCATAGCGACCTTAGAGGCTTTGGTTTCATTAGACGAAAAAATGAGGCTAGCGACTTCTCGATAAAGGGGATCTCTCTCATTAAATAGGCTGTCGATAACAGCTTTCCGATCATCGACCTGTAGTAAAGGTCGCACTTTATCTCTCTTAGTACGTTCATACAGCTGCTGCTTGGTTGCCGACAAATAAACCACTTGACCGGCATCAGCCATAGCAATACGGTTCTCATCACGCAGAACAATACCACCCCCTGTTGCTATAACCGCTGCAACAGCGTTATCAATAGCATACCGAAGCGCACTAGACTCTCTCTCACGAAAACCCTCTTCACCCTCGACGTCGAATATCCATTGAATATCAGCCCCGCTAGATTTAACAACTTCATGGTCGATATCAAGAAATGGCCTGCCCAATGCATTAGCCATTTCCCTACCAATGGTAGACTTACCGGCGCCCATTGGACCTATTAAAAAAATATGCTTTCTAGTCATTTATCCACAAAACTATCGTCTATTACCTTAGGGGTTATAAAGATAAGTATTTCACGTTTATCCGTAATACGCAGTTCTTTTTTGAACAATCAACCTAGTCCCGGAAAATCTCCTAAAATGGTACCTTATCTACGCTATTAACCTCTTCCGATTGAAAAATATAGTGATTCCACGGTAACAACACACTTTCTTTATTTCTGTGATGCACTTCACGTTATCAAAGCTCTATAATGAAAGGATAGCTATATAATGAATCCGTAATGATCAGGAACCTCAGGTAATGAACCTTGGTAAAGCTTTTAAAATAACCGCGGTATGCATCATATCGGGACTCGGCGGCTTTCTTTTAGTCTGCTCCTGTCTTTTTCTTTACCTCAGCCCTAAATTACCCTCCATAGATGAATTAAAAGACACTCGCTGGCAAATTCCGTTGAGAGTTACCTCTCAAGATTTGAAAATCATCAGCGAATTTGGAGAGAAAAAACGATCGCCAATAGACTTTGATGAAATACCGACCTTGATGATTGACGCGATTTTGGCCGCAGAAGATGACAGCTTCTTTGAACACAATGGGGTTGTGGTCTCCGGCTTAATGCGAGGCGTAGTTCAGCTTGCCACAGAGGGTCGTATTAGGAGCGGCGGAAGCACTATTACCATGCAGGTGGCCCGCAATTTCTTCCTATCTAAGCGCCAAGAATTTACGCGGAAGTTTAACGAAATATTACTGACATTTAGAATAGAAAAGGCGCTTACCAAACAAGAAATTCTGTCGCTTTATGTCAACAAAATTTTTCTCGGTAACAGGGCCTATGGCTTTGCGGCAGCATCCCATGTCTATTACGGGAAACCTCTGAGTGAATTACGCCTAGCCCAGATAGCCATGGTTGCAGGATTACCTAAAGCTCCGTCGTCTTATAACCCTCTAGCTAACCCAGAGCGGGCAACCATCCGTCGAAACTGGATCCTCGGACGAATGTATAACTTGGGTAGAATCAGTGAAGGAGCGTATCGAGCGGCTGTATTAGAGGTGGATAATGCGACCCTACACAGATCTCAATCGGAGTTAGACGCAGCCTATGCGGCGGAAATGGTCCGCCAACAAGTTATCGCTAAGTTTGGCCTAAAAGCATACACAGAAGGTTATACGGCGATCACCACAATAGACTCATCTACCCAAGCAAGTGCTGTTAGTGCAGTCCAATCGGGAATAAGGGCCTATGACAAACGACATGGCTATAGAGGTGCAGAACTTAAAAATATTGACCCGACAACATGGCGAGAAACTCTACGAAAAACACTAATAATCGGTCTGCTACAACCAGCAATTATCACTAGCGTCCATGATGATCGGTTAATATTACTAAAAAAGAATGGTGAATCCGCAATACTTAACTGGGCCGATGGACTAGATAGCCTGCGCCTATTTAAAACAGTGAATGCCCGATCGCCCCTAATTGATTCTGCTGCGAGTATATTTGAAACCGGGGACCTGATTCGGATAGAGGAGCATGAAAATGGTCGCGTTACCCTGGCCCAAATTCCTCTAATCCAGTCGGCAATGGTTGCTCTTGACCCTTTCAATGGCGCTATCAGAGCTCTAGTGGGCGGATTCGATTATCGTCAAAGCACGTTTAACCGTGTCACCCAAGCAACCCGACAGCCGGGCTCCAACTTTAAGCCTTTTATTTATACTACAGCCTTAAAGAATGGCTTCACAACAGCATCAATTATCAATGATGCTCCCGTAGTATTTGAAGACGCCAAACTTGAAGATACCTGGCGCCCTGAGAATGATGGCGGAAAATTTTATGGCCCGACTCGCCTTCGGGAAGCCCTGTACCGGTCAAGAAATCTTGTTTCTATTCGTTTACTTCGCAGAATGGGCGTTGACCGCACTTTAGAGAGCCTACAATCATTTGGCTTCAATGCCAGCAATATGCCATCGGATTTATCAGTAGCCCTAGGCAGTCATGCCTTGAAGCCAATTGACATCGCCACAGGTTATGCCATGTTTGCCAACGACGGTTTTCGAGTCAATTCCCATATTTTAGATAGAGTGATAGACCGAAATGGCAATGTGATATTCCAAGCACAGCCTGAGCTGGCTTGCGATCCATGCAAGCCAGAAAACATTAGAGATAACCAGTTACCACAGACGTCTAACAATTTATCAAATGACACAGTCGAGCAACAGTTAGAGCAATTATTCAGTAATATTGAACAAAACTCTCGCTCGGAAGGCGATATGTACAGCTGGGAAAAGGTAAAGCAAAGCTTAACATTGGAGCCCACAGCTATCTCGACACCGGCTGAGAGGGTCATTGATCAACAAACTGCATTCTTAATGGACTCTATGCTAAAAGATGTTATTTTACGGGGAACAGGCAGAAAGGCTAAAGTATTAAATCGCTCTGATATCGCCGGTAAAACAGGTACTACAAACGGTCCGCGAGACGCATGGTTCTCTGGTTATTCCCCCGATCTGGTAGCGACAGCCTGGGTAGGCTTTGACGATAATTCAGTTTTAGGCCGCAACGAATATGGTGGGTCTGCCGCCCTGCCAATATGGATTCAATTTATGGGCGAAGCACTGTCGGAAAAATCTATTACGATAAAGCGCCAACCAAAAGGTATCGTTATGGTGAAAATTGATGCCAAAACGGGGAAAAGAGTGCTTCCTAATCAGCAAGGCATTTACGAGTTCTTTAAATCTGAAAATGTCCCCGCAGCGCCCGATGACGAAAATTCCAGCACCGAGTCTGAACAACCGCTACCAGATGATTTGTTTTAAATCATTAAGATAAATGCTAATGATGCCAATTTGGCCGCTAGATTAAACGAGATTTAATGAATGAATATAGACTGGCAGAATATAGATACAGTGCTCTTAGATATGGATGGCACTCTACTTGACCTGCACTTTGATAATTTCTTCTGGCTAGAACATTTACCAAAACGTTACGCTGCCCAAAACCAAGATAGCGATGGAGACGTAATCGATTCTCTACGCCAACAGTTATTTGACAAGCAAGGCACCCTCGAATGGTATTGCACTGACTACTGGTCTAGTCAATTAGGTGTCAATATCATCGCGTTAAAACAAGAGATAAGCCACCTCATTAACGAGCGACCTCAAGCATATAGTTTCCTAAAAGCGATAAAAGCCCATCAAAAAAAATGCGTGCTGATCACTAATGCCCACCCTGATGCTGTCGCATTAAAATTCTCAGTTACGCGTATCGAGCCATTGTTCGACAAGGTAATTTCATCTCACCAATATGGGCACCCAAAAGAAGCGCAGGAATTTTGGCGTCGACTTCAGGGAGAATGCCCGTTTGATCCAGAAAGAACCTTATTTATTGATGATTCAGAATCAGTACTAAGTGCCGCCAAGGCTTATGGCATTGCCCATTTACTCAGCATTGCTAAGCCTGATAGTCAACGTGCGTCTGTTACGTCGACACAATTTAACTCGGTCAGTAACTTTTCAGAAATTCTCTCGACAGCAGGTGGTCAATAGCCATGGTGAAGGTGCGACTTGATAAGTGGCTGTGGGCTGCACGTTTTTTTAAAACGCGCGCGCTCGCAAAAACTGCCATCGATACTGGAAAAATTCATATCGATGGTCAAAAAGCTAAACCGAGCAGGATGCTTGAAGCAAACAATATGCTCTCGATTCGTCAGGGAGACGTCGAGAAAACTGTATGTGTCATCACAGCTTCTGAGCATCGACGCGGAGCCCCTGAAGCACAACTTCTTTACGAAGAAACAGAGTCTAGCCTTGAAGCCAGAGAGAAAAAGTCCGCTGAACAACGAGCCTTTCACGGATCCACGCCAGCATCGACTCGACCCAACAAGAAACAACGTCGACAAATCCATCGTTTTATAAAAATTTAATCTTACTGAACTCTAACCTTAAAGTAGAATACGGCCCCTATGAAAGATCAAGATACTCTGCAACGTTTTCTTTTTGATGGCACAGACACAAGAGGTGAAATAACTACCTTGGCGTCGAGCTATCAAAAGATGGTCGTCTCGAAAAATTATCCCACGTCAGTCGCCTTACTCTTTGGTGAGTTTTTGGCAGCCGCCAGCCTACTTAGTTCCTCACTTAAGTATCCAGGAATAGTGAGCATACAAGCTTCAGGAAACGGCCCAATATCTATGATTATGGCTGAATGCAGCCAAGGTCAACAGTTGCGCGGGATCGTGCGTGGTCATTTTGAAGATCTTACCTCCAAACAGTGGAGCGAGCGACAAGGAGTCTCAGCTCTCTTGCATAAGTCGACACTCGCCATTACCGTCGAGCCTGAAAATAGTGAGCGCTACCAAGGTATTGTGCCCATAGAAAGCGATAACCTAAGCGATTGCCTGGAATACTACTTCGAGCAATCTGTGCAGTTACCGACGAAAATAAGACTCGCCTCCAATGAAACCTGCGCTGCTGGGATATTGATCCAGCAAATGCCTAGTAGTCAAACGATGACCGAACAGCAACATGAGTGGCAGCATCTATGTACTTTATTCGCTACTATTAAGTCTGGAGAGCAACTTGAATTGTCGCATAATGATCAATTATATCGGTTGTTCAATGAAGAGAACGTTCGGCTATTTAAAGCTCAGAGATTATCATTTTTCTGCAGTTGCTCTAGGCATAGAACCGAGCAAGCATTGGTGTCCCTAGGTATTGAGGAATTACTTGAAACCTGTAAAGAGCAAGGTCAGGTATTGATAACGTGTCAGTTTTGTGCGGAAAAATATGAGTTCACCAAAGACCAGGTAACGACAATGTTTAATCCAAGTACTGGCTTATTACACTAACCCTTCACAAGGCGCTTGTCCTGTCTAGTTTCCGTAGTCATGCTAACTAAAATCAGACAAATTAAGCGCTTATGTAGGGTGCTTTTACTTACTGTTATCCAAAATGTAGTCAATCGCCGATTTAACTTCGTCATCACTGCATGTCATACAGGTTCCACGTGCGGGCATAGCCCGTATGCCATTGATCGCATTGGCATAAACAGTTTCAATGCCTTGCTCTAATCGCGTAGCCCAAGCACTAACATCTCCATACATTGGAGCACCGGCGACACCAGAATTATGGCAAGCCATGCAGCTGGTGTTGTAAATGTCATCACCGGCCCGACCAGCTCCAGAGCTCATTGCTGGACTGGCAACAACGACCTGACCCTCCATTACACTATGACCAGCTGGCGCTATCCGCTCGGCAATCTGTTGCTCTTGACTTGCCGTCAACGTCAAACCCTCGTCACTGCTGCTACAGCCCCACAATAATAGACTAGTCACTACAAATACTAAAACCAGATTCGGTCGGCTCATAAGGGGCTCCAATGAAGTTCAAACACTACGATAAATATCGATTCAGATCACCAATCAAGTGGTGCTCAATATGGGCCGACAGTATACATGGGTAAAAATGAATTCTCACCACTTAGGCCAAAAAATTAATGGGTTTCTGACGCTCTATTATAAAGGCCTAATTCCAACAGAATTACGTAACACTGACATTAAATTCTGACTATGCTGACGAGCCTTTTCAGCGCCCTGCTGCAGTACGCTCTCTACGCGCGATGGGTTTTCAATCAATTCCAGATACTTTTCTCGAGGCTCTTTTAACTGGCCGTTGATCAACTCAAATAATTGCTTTTTAGCTTCACCCCAGGCAATACCATCAGCAAAGGCCGCACGCATCGTTTCTGTCTGATCAGGCGACGCAAAAGCCTGCCATATTTGAAACACCGTCGAGTCGCCCGGATCCTTTGGTTCGCCCGGTTCCAAAAGGTTAGTTTTAATTTTATTAATATGCTTTTTAAGCTGTTTTTCACTGAGAAATAGCGGAATAGTATTGCCATAGCTCTTACTCATCTTGCGCCCATCAAGACCCTGTAGAACCGAAGCGTCATCATCAACCTGAGCACTAGGAAGCACGAAATGGTCTCCGTAGTGGTGATTAAATCTCTGAGCAATATCTCTTGCCATTTCTACGTGTTGAATCTGGTCTCGTCCTACAGGAATTCTATGCGCATTAAACATTAGGATGTCAGCGGCCATCAATATAGGATAACTAAATAAACCCATAGTCACAGCGGAATCGGCATTCTCACCGGCCTCTTCATTGGCTTGCACTGCGCCTTTATAAGCATGGGCCCGGTTCATTAAACCTTTGGCTGTCATGCAGGTAAGAAGCCAAGTTAACTGGGGTATTTCAGGGATGTCGGATTGACGATAAAAGGTAACCTTCTTGGGGTCTAAGCCCAGCGCCAGCCATGCGGCCGCGATTTCTAACGTAGATTGATGAACTCTATCAGGATCTTGGCATTTAATAAGAGCATGGTAGTCAGCTAAGAAAAAAAACGAATCAAAGGTACCGCTTAAGCTAGCTTCAACGGCAGGCCTTATGGCGCCTACATAGTTTCCTAGATGGGGTGTGCCAGAGGTAGTAATCCCCGTTAAAACACGCTTTTTACTCATAAGTGATCTGCCATATTGATTCGAGCTCTATCATAATAGATATACTAGGTTACTCAAGTCCTACCGTTATTGCTTCCACTTTGTTGAAAAACTCGAGCAACACTCTGGATAAACGCAAAGGATCGTCAGCGCCCGTTATTTCCCGGCAGGAGTGCATAGCCAACTGAGGAATACCGACATCCAGGGTCGGCACGCCAAGCCTTGCAGAAGTGATCGGGCCTATTGTGCTACCGCAACCAAGATCATTACGAGACACAAAAGTTTGGACCGGTATATCTAACTCATCACAAAGTTGCCTGAAAATGCTAGAAGTCAGGCTAGTTGTAGCGTAGCGCTGCTTTACATTTACCTTAATTACTGGCCCCCCATTTAATTTTGGAAGGTGTCCACCATCATGTTTATTTGAGAAATTTGGATGAGTTGCATGTGCATTGTCACAAGACATCATTAAGGACTTGTTAATGATACGACTGACGAGGCTAGTCGACCCACTCCCAGATAATCGATCAACAATAGTCTCCAAGAAGGGGCCATCAGCCCCGATGGCAGAAACGCTGCCTACCTCCTCATGATCATTACAGACCATCAAGCACGTATTAGCTGAACTAGAACTGATCATCGCCTGCGCCGCCACAAAGCAGCTCAATAAATTATCCAACCGAGCTGATGCGATAAATTCACTCTTAAGACCTATGACGGACGCGGGCTGGGTATCATACAAACATAACTCGTAATCAAGGACGGTGTCATTTTCATTGAGAAAGCGCTCCCTTAGTAGCCCCCGAAATTCTTGGGAGCTCTCACTCGCCTCGATAGAAGCTTCTTTTTTTAGCATTAACACCGGAACAATATCGGTTTGAGCATTAATAGAATGGTCAGTGTTAGCATTCCGATCAAGGTGTATTGCTAGGCTGGGTATCGTCGCTACCGCAGTCTTAAAGTCAACTAGCTTTTGTTTCAGCTGATTCTTGGTATTTCGATAGACCACTCGACCAGCAATAGATAAATCTCGATCGAACCATGGGTTTAATAGCGCACCGCCATAAACCTCAATGCCCAGCTGAAAATAGCCCTGATAGCTAATATCAGGCTGAGGCTTTACCATTAAACAAGGACTGTCAGTATGAGCCCCAACCAGTCTTAACCCATTATTAACAAGATCATCATGGCCTACCACAAAGGAGATTATTGATGAACCATTGCGAGTCACGAAGTGCTTATCTCCTGCCTTTAGTGTCCACTCATCAGCTTCACTAAGTTCACTAAAGCCTGCCTTACCAAGTATTTTCGACATACTTAGAACGGCATGAAAAGGTGTTGGTGAAGCATCTAAGAACGCCAACAAATCAGCATTAAAACTATTCTGGTCTTGCTTTGTCATTATCGATCCCATTTAACTATTAATCCTAACCTCGAATGTATCATTATAAGGCGATTTAGACCCGACCAAAACTCTAGATTTGTAATCTAGCCAAAAGACTCGAGGTGTCCCAACGACCGCCTCCAAGGCCCTCAACTTCCGCATAATATTGATCCACAAGTTGAGCTACAGGTAAGGCACTACCATTGGTCTTGGCCTCTTCTAGAGCAAAAGATAGATCTTTACGCATCCATTCCACAGCGAAACCATGTTCGTATTCCCCTGCCAACATAGTCTTATATCGATTCTCCATTTGCCACGATTGGGCGGCACCTTTTGATATAACATCGACCACCTGACGCGCATCTAACCCAGCTCGCTGAGCAAAATTAAGGCCCTCAGCAAGACCCTGTACTAAGCCAGCAATACAAATCTGATTGACCATCTTACAGAGCTGACCACTCCCCGTAGGGCCCATTAATGTCACTGCCTTTGAAAAACAAGCCACAACACCTTTTATTTTAGCAAAATCATCTCCACTACCTCCACACATTACCGTTAGCTGACCGCCTTCTGCACCCTGTTGTCCCCCTGACACAGGAGCATCGATAAATCCGCATTCACGCAGACTAGCTTCATTTGCCAACTTCTTTGCTAAATCAGCAGAGGTAGTAGTATGGTCAACTAATATTGACCCAGACTTGATCGTAGAAAAAACACCCTCTGTTCCCATGGTGACGTCCAATACATCTTTATCATTACCAACACAAATAAAAACCATGTCCGCATTTTTAGCCGCACCACCCGCCGTATTCGCAATACTGCCAGAGAACTCAGTCATCCATCTTTCACCAACCATGCCTGTCCGATTGTAAACAGTCACTGAATGTCCGGCTTTGCTTAACCACCCAGCCATGGGATAGCCCATTACTCCCAGCCCAATAAATCCTACTTTTGTTCCCATATCAAAGCCCCTTATTTTCAAAATATCCTCGCTTTTGTCTGACAATTAATATCCGAAAAATCTACAAAGAATCCCTTAAACGTTTTCTTTTTTGCCAGGCCTCTGTCCCACGCAGATAAACCAAGTCTACCGAGTCTACCGGCACTGCCATTCCACACTGAAACTCTTCCATGGTCAGATAAAGTAGGTCTTGAGCATCCGGATAGATCGCGACTAAGGGAGTAGAACTTTCCATTTCATCGAGAAAAAGCATATGCCCCTCCCCAATAATAACCTCAGGTTTGTGCTCCTCAATAAGCACCAGTGCATTAGACCTGCTGAGCAGTTGATCTGTAATCAGAGGTGTCATAAATCCTAAATCATTTACCCCATAGCAACCACAATTGAACTCATCCATTCGAGCATCAATGAGCGGCATTATGATTCTCTCTGAACTAGGTTCACCATTTGATGAATCTCGAGCCAAACGACTATAAGAGGCCACCATAACGTGGAGGGTAGACATCGGTATCACAGGGATATCAAGCCCGAACGCTAGACCCTGGACGACAGCAAAACCGATGCGTAGCCCTGTAAAAGAGCCAGGCCCGACCGTGGTACCTATGACATCTAATTGATTGAGCTCAACACCAGCCTCAGCTAAAACCTCATCGACCATCGATATTACCAGTCGGGTGTGGGACCTAGGTTCTTCGGAGTAACGCCTAGTCATTCTCCCCCGAAATGACAAAGCTACCGAACAGGCTGCGGTAGACGTTTCAATGGCAAGGGCAGTTGTCATCAGGCATTTCTCACTTATTTAACGATATCTTATCGCTTAGATGGTCCAGTATGGACTCTAAAAAAAATCCCCAACCGGAAGATTGAGGACATTTCCGTCTAGCTCTCGTTAGGCTATCAGGATTTTCTTACAGCGGCCACAGGTTAAAAGCGCAGAGTTGCGTAATCACCTTGACACATAGGTGCTAATTTTTACTTGTTCAGCGCTTCTACAAGTCGCTCCTGCACATCCGAAAGCAAACCTAAACCGCTAACAGACGAAAATGTTGGCGCTGCATTACCACTAGTAGCAAGTTCGGTATAAAAATTGACCAATGGCTTAGTTTGTTTGTGATACACATCGAGTCGATTACGAACTGTCTCTTCACTATCATCCGGTCTCTGGATCAGTGGCTCACCAGTTTCATCGTCTAGGCCCACATTATTTGGCGGGTTGTGCTCAATGTGATAGATACGCCCAGAACCTTCATGGACTCGACGCCCACTTAATCGGGCAACAATTTCCTCATCTACCACTGCAATTTCTACTACCGCATCAATCAAAATCCCAGCATCGACAATCGCTGTAGCCTGTGGAATTGTTCGTGGAAATCCATCAAACAAAAACCCATTTTGACAATCCGACTGTCCCACTCTCTCTCTTACCAACGCAATGATTAACTCGTCAGACACCAGTCCACCAGATGCCATAACATCTTTAACCTCAATGCCCAAAGGAGATTCAGCCTTAATAGCAGCACGTAACATATCACCTGTAGATATCTGCGGGATAGCATACTTTTCAGTAATAAACTGTGCCTGCGTTCCCTTGCCTGCTCCAGGTGGGCCTAACAAAATCACCTTCATAAATACTATTCCTTAACTCTGAT